>NZ_MJXQ01000041.1:0-112008 GCF_001762865.1 Campylobacter sp. BCW_6468 | reverse complement strand
CCGGTAGAGCATCTCCCTTTTAAGGAGGGGGCCGTTGGTTCGAATCCAACACGGGACACCATTTTTATTGTTAGGGTTATGACCCTTTCGTCTAGTGGCCCAGGACAACACTCTCTCTGTGTGGAAACAGAGGTTCAAATCCTCTAGGGGTCGCCAATCATAGGTCGCTTAGCTCAGTTGGTAGAGCGCCACCCTTACAAGGTGGATGTCATAAGTTCGAGTCTTATAGTGACCACCATTTTATAAAATCATAAATAGGTTTTATAATCTCTACTTCTTTACTTTGGATGCAGCGGTAGTTCAGCTGGTTAGAATGCCGCCCTGTCACGGCGGAGGTCGCGGGTTCGAGCCCCGTCCGCTGCGCCATATTGCTTGGTAACAATTTTATAAGTATAATTTACAAAATAATAAAAAATAGAGCTAAGGAAAAAAATGCTTATTATTGGACATAAATTATTAAAAAATTTAGATTTTTCTTTTATTGAAAGTGTTGAAGAAGTTAAAGATAATAAAGTTTATTGTATTGTTTATGATGAAAAATTGATTTCTTATTTAAGTCAAAATGATTTTGAATTTGCTATTTTAGTTCAAAATAAAGATGAGATATTTTTAGCCAATGCTTTAGGAGCTAAGTTTTTGCTTTGTAATGATAAAAAACTTGCAAAATTTGCTAGTAAGGTTGCAGAATTTTATGTTTTTGATAGTAGGGTTTTAATGATTGTTGATAAATTAGAGAATTTTAAAAAATTTTATAAATTAAAAATCGATGGAATTATTTTAAAAGATAATATAGATAATTTTCCTAAAAACTGATAAATTCTTTTGTAAAATAAGCGCTAATTGACGAGGTTTAAATAATGCAAAAAAAATCTTTTTTGAAAATTTACGGATTAATTCCTTTTTTACTTATAGCATTCATCAATGCTTTTGTGGATTTGGGACATAAAATTATTATTCAAAATACTATTTATAAGGCCTATGAAGGAAGTGAGCAGTTATTTTTAAATGCTATAGTTAATGCTTTGATTTTACTTCCTTTTATTCTTATGCTTTCTTCTTCGGGTTTTTTAGCGGATAAATATCCAAAAAATATTGTAATGAAAATTTCAGCAATTTTCAATGTTATACTCACTTTAATAATTTGCATTTGTTACTATAGCGGTGCTTTTTGGATGGCTTTTATTTTTACTTTTATAATGGGAGCACAAGCAGCGATTTATTCACCAAGTAAATACGGTTTTATTAAAGAACTCGTGGGAAAAGACTTTCTTGCTATGGGTAATGGTGTAATTAATGCGGTAAGCATTGTGGCAATCTTAGCGGGAATGGCTTTATTTTCTTTAAGCTTTGAAAGTCTTTATAGTTCTATGTATAATCAAACAGATGAAATTTTAAAAGAAGTAGCGCCTTTAGGAATTGTGCTAATTTTATTTTCTTGTATCGAAGTATTTTTTGCGTGGCGTTTACCTAAGCTCAAACAAACAAATAAAGATTTAGTTTTTAATAAAAAAGACTATATTCGTGGAAAACTTCTAATAAATAATCTTAAGCTTGTTTTTAAAAATAAAACTATTTGGCTTTGTATAATTGGAATTTCATTTTTTTGGGCTATATCTCAACTTTATCTTGTCAGCTTTCCTGTCTTTGCTAAAAATGAACTTTTCATAGAAAATACTTTTTATGTGCAAATTTCACTCGCTTTTTCTGGTATAGGAGTGATTTTAGGCTCTTTAGTAGCTGGTAAATTTTCAAAAAATTATATAGAACTTGGATTTATTCCACTTGGTGCATTGGGTATGTTTTTAATGGCTTTTTTAATGCCTTATTTTATAAGTTTATTAAGTTATAGTTTTTTATTTTTCTTTTTTGGATTTTGCGGAGCCCTTTTTATCATTCCTTTAAATACTTTAATCCAATTTCATGCTAAAGAAAATGAATTAGGACAAATTCTTGCAGGAAATAATTTTTTTCAAAATATTGCCATGTTGGGATTTTTGCTCTTGGCAACTTTATTTGTAAAATTTGAAATCAATGTGATTTATTTGTTTTATTTTATTGCTTTGGTAACCTTTATAGGAAGTTTTTACATACTTTTAAAACTCCCCTTTTCTTTAGTGCGTATACTTTTAAGCATAGCTTTTTTACAACGATACCGTTTACTTGTGGAAGGTTTTGAAAATATACCAGAAAAAGGTGGAGCTTTACTTTTGGGTAATCATATTTCTTTTATTGATTGGGCTGTTGTACAAATGGCAATTCCAAGAAAAATTTATTTTGTTATGGAAAGAAGTATTTATTCTAAATGGTATATTAAAATTTTTCTTGATAAATTTGGTATTATTCCTGTATCAAGTACAGGAAGTAAGACGAGTTTAGAACTGATAGCAAAGCATATTAAAGAAGGTAATTTAGTTTGCTTATTTCCTGAAGGTACACTTTCGCGACATGGGCAATTAAATGAATTTAAAGCAGGATTTGAATTAGCTTGTGAATGTTTAAGTGAAGATGATGGAAAAATTATTCCTTTTTATATAAGAGGGCTTTGGGGTAGCGCTTTTTCAAGAAGTGATGAAGAATTTTCAGCAAGAAACCGCACTTTAAATAAAAGAAAAATTGCTATAGCTTTTGGTAAAGCTATGCCTTTGCATTCTAAAAAAGATGAAGTTAAAGCTAAAGTTTTTGAACTTTCTTTTATGGCTTGGAAATCACAATGCGAAGCTATGCATACTATAGCAAGAGCTTGGATAGATACAGCTAAAAAAAATCTAAATCAAATAGCTATTATCGATACACTAGCTGGAGATATTTCTTATAGAAAAATGTTGACTCTTAGTTTATTTCTTAATTTTTTTATTAAAAGAAAATCCAAAGAGTTAAACATTAACCTTCAGCGTGGAAGTTACGCTCCTAAAGAGGAAGCTATAGGAATTTTACTACCTGCTTCTTTTGCAAGTTCTTTAACCAATCTATCTGTTTTAATCGCAGAAAAAATTGCAGTAAATCTTAATTTCACTGCTGGAGAAAAAGCTCTAAAAGCAGCTATAAAAAATGCGCAAATTTCACAAATTTATACTTCTAAAACTTTTTTAGAAAAATTAGCAAATAAAGGTATAAACCTAAATTTCGATACAAATATACATTTAATTTATTTTGAAGATATTGTAGAAGATTTTAAAATGCAAAAAACTAAAATTTTTAGCATGATGCTAGCAGTTAGTATTATACCTAGTTTTATACTCAAAAGCATCTTCACTCCTTCAAAAAACAATCTTGCCATCGCAGCTATTTTATTTAGTAGTGGAAGTGAAGGTTCTCCAAAAGGTGTTATGCTCAATAACCGTAATATTTTAAGCAATATAGCACAAATTTCTGATGTGCTTTGCACAAGAAATAATGATGTCATTCTCTCATCTTTACCACCTTTTCATGCTTTTGGACTTACCGTAACTACATTTTTGCCTTTGCTTGAAGGTATTAAAAGCATCACTTTTTCAGATCCAACCGATGCCTTAGGGGTTGCCAAAGCTGTTGCTAAA
Source organism: Campylobacter sp. BCW_6468 (assembly GCF_001762865.1). Lineage (NCBI taxonomy): Bacteria > Pseudomonadati > Campylobacterota > Epsilonproteobacteria > Campylobacterales > Campylobacteraceae > Campylobacter > Campylobacter sp. BCW_6468. The sequence continues at coordinate 108,472 of NZ_MJXQ01000041.1, read as the reverse complement.
AATAATGTCACTATTATGTGTGGAACTTCAACCTTTTTAGGAATTTATGCAAGAAATAAAAAGCTTGATGCTTTAATGTTTGAAAGTTTAAGAATAGTTGTATCGGGCGCTGAAAAACTAAAAAATGAAGTAAGAACTGTTTTTGAAATGAAGTTTAAAAAAAGCATTTTTGAAGGTTACGGGGCTACGGAAACCACGCCTGTGGCGAGTGTAAATTTACCAAATCATTTTGATGTGGATTATTGGCTTATACATCGTGCCAATAAAGAAGGAAGCGTAGGAATGCCTCTACCTGGAACTGCGGTACGTATTGTTGATCCAAATAATTATGAAAATTTAAAAACAAATGAAGATGGACTCATACTTATAGGCGGTCATCAAGTTATGGTAGGCTATCTTAATGACAAAGAAAAAACCGATGAAGTGGTTAAAGAAATTGATGGCATAAGATGGTACAACACGGGAGATAAGGGACATTTGGATGAAGATGGTTTTTTATATATTGTCGATCGTTATTCTCGCTTTGCAAAAATTGGCGGAGAGATGATTTCTTTGGGTGCAATAGAAGAAGAAATTGCCAAATTTATAGACACTGAAGTGGTTAAATTTTGTGCCACATCTTTAGAAGATGAGAAAAAAGGGGAACAAATTGTTTTACTCATAGAATGCAATAATGAAATTTTTGAAGGAGTATGTGAGGCTATAAAAAATTCTAATATACCTACACTTTTTAAACCTAGATATTATTTTCAAATAGAAAAAATTCCCCTCCTAGGTTCAGGAAAAGTTGATCTTAAAAAAGTTAAAGAATTAGCTAAAAATTTAGCCATATAATTTGAGCTTATAACAAAGTCCAAATTAAAATTGGCATAGAAACAAAAGCAAAAAGAACTCCAAAGGCTACAGCACTTACGGCTAAATTGCTATCTAGTTTAGCTTTCATTACCATAGCTCCTGCTAAAGTCATAGTAGGAGCTGCACTTTCTATAATAGCAACGATGGTAGAATCTTTTAATTCCAAATTAAATATTTTTAAACAAAATACAAAAAATAAAGGAGCTAAAATCATTTTAGCAAAGATGACAACTATTGTAGGTTTGTAAGAGGTTTTAATCGCCATAAAGCCAAGTCCTAAACCTATAGCAAAAAGTGCAACAGGGGTTGCAGAGGCACCAAATAAACGAATAGGAGAGAAAATAAATTCAGGTAAAGTAATCAATTTACACAAAAAACCAAAAAGCAAAGCTAAAAAAGGTGGAAAACTAAGAATTTTTTTAACATTAGTAAGCAAACTGACTTTTTCTCCATTTCCCAAAGAAAGTATAAAAGGTCCAAAAAGTGATATAGGTAAAGTTGTAGCTAAAGCATCGTAAAATATAACTTCAGCGCTAAATTGTGGGTCATTAAATACACCAGCAACAATAGGCATACCCACAAATATAGTATTTCCAAAACAAGAAAGCAAAAACATACTGACTAAAGTTACTTTAGAAAAATGAAAAACTTTTCCAATAAAAATAGCAAAAAAGGCTGCTAATATACAGCTAAACAATCCAATAAAAATAAAAATAATCAATGAAAAATTAAAATTTAAATGATATGCTTTATCGAAAATCAAACAAGGTAAAGCAAAAATAATAGCAAAATCTAAAAAAGTCCTAGCTTGTTTTTGCTTCAAAACGCCAATTCTTTTGGCAAAATATCCGCCTGCAAGTAAAATAAAAATTGTAAATAATGGTATAAAAACAAACATTGAGTAATCCTTTTTAAGGGATGGTTTTTGAAAACGGATAGAATTATATTCTTTATACTTAAAAAAAATCTTAATATTTTTTAAGTTTTTTAAAAAAACCAATATTTTTTATTTTTTGTAACTTTAAGAAATTGTAAGTTGAAATTTGATTTTGAATAGTTAGTATTTTAAGTTGAATGATTATAATTTTAAATAATGGTGCGGTTAGCGAGATTTGAACTCGCACACGCGGAGCGCACCACCCCCTCAAGATGGCGTGTCTACCAATTCCACCATAACCGCATAGAAAAAAGCCCAAAAAAGGGCTTTAATAAGTTTTATTGTAAAACTATAAAAGGATTTGCGTAAAGTGCTATTAGCGCGATAACAAGAGCATAGATAACTTGTGCTTCAATCATCGCTAAAGCGATAAACATAGTTGTCATTAATTTTGGCCCAAGACCAGGGTTTCTAGCTGTTCCTGCAATTGTTGCCGCTGCAGTATTACCCATACCGATAGCACCACCAAGTGCTGCAACACCAAGACCTAAGCCTGCTGCAAGAACTGAAAATGCTTTAATCCATACATTAATAGCTTCTTGCTCTACTGGAGCATTAATTTCAGATGCAAAAGCTACTGCTGCACATGCTAATAATAAAAAAAGAACTTTTTTCATTATCTTAACCTTTCTATAAAAAAAATTTTTTTCAATTTTTAAATCAGTTCGGCTTGCGTATCCCTACTTAAGACTTAAAAATAAAGCCGAATTATAACCAAAGGTATCTTTATTTTTATTGAAATTTACAAAAATTCACATTTTTGATTTAAATTTGATTGTTTTCAATAAAGCTTAAAAGTTTTTTTGCTTTAATAATATTTTAAAATAATTTTTAAGTTAAGGTTGCAACATTGAGTTCTAAATTTTCAAAAATAGGTTTCATTTTAGCGGTAGCAGGTTCAGCGGTGGGCTTGGGTAATGCTTGGAAATTTCCAACACTAGTAGGTCAAAGTGGTGGATCTGCTTTTATCTTGCTTTATATAATTCTTACTTTAGGTGTAGGTTTTGTGATATTTTTAGCTGAGCTTAGCATAGGAAAAATTAGTGAAAAAGATCCGGTTAATGCCTATGAAAAGTTAGCACCTTCAAATAAAAAAGCTTGGTCTTATGTTGGTTTTACTATGGTGGGGGCGATTTTAATAGTTTCTTTTTATACCTTGGTGATTGGCTGGATAGTTAAATATGTGTTTTTAAGTATCACTGGAAATTTGCCTATGGATCTAGAAGTAAGTAAAGCACAGTTTGGATTTTTTATAAGTGAGGATTTTTTAAGTCAGTTTATTTGTTTTACTTTGGTTTTTTTATGTGTTTTTTATATTGTTTCTAAAGGTGTTAAGAATGGGATTGAAAAGTTAAATGTTTGGATGATGCCTTCATTGTTTATTTTACTTATTTTGATGCTTGTTTATGCTATTAGCAAAGATGGTTTTATAATGGCGGTTAAATTTCTTTTTGTACCTGATTTTTCCAAAATCAACACTTCAAACGTTCTTGAAGCCTTAGGACTTGCTTTTTTTAGTCTTTCTTTGGGCGTTGGAACGATTATTACTTATTCTGCTAGTCTGCCTGATAAAACTAATTTTATTACCAGTACTTTAAATATTATTTTTATCAATCTTTTAGTTGGTTTATTAATGGGTTTGGTTGTTTTTACTTTTATCTTTGAATTTGGTTACAATCCTAATCAGCAAGGACCAGGACTTGTTTTTATTTCCTTAGCTACTTTATTTGAAAAAATTGGAGTGATTGGTTGTATTTTTGGAGCAGCGTTTTTTATTTCTTTAATCTTTGCTGGTATTACTTCAGCTGTTTCAATGATAGAGCCTTTCACTTTTTACCTTATTAATACTTTTGGTATGAGCCGTAAAAAAGCTTTGATTTTAATAGGAATTGTTGTTTATATTTTAGGAATGTTGTGTATTTTATCTTCTTTAAAAAGTACTCAGTTTGGATTTTTTGGAATGAGTTTTTTTGATTTGCTTGATAGTGTTTCAAGCAAGGTTATTATGCCTTTAGGTGGAATTTTGGCAGCTATTTTTGTGGGATTTGTGATGAAAAAAGAAGCTTTAAAAATTTTATTTAAACCTTATATGAGGGGTATATTTTTTGAACTTTGGTATGTGTTTTTGAGATTTATTTCCCCTTTGGCTGTTGTTATAGTTATGATAGCCGCTTTTTTAAAGTGAGTTTGAAAAATAATGAGAACATATTTTTCAAAAATCGGTTTTGTATTGGCTGTTGCTGGTGGAGCCGTTGGTTTAGGTAATGCTTGGAAATTTCCAACTTTAAGCGCAGAAAATGGTGGTTTTGTTTTTGTGCTTTTATATTTGTTTTTTACTTTAACTATAGGATTTAGTATTTTTTTGGCTGAAGTGGCTATGGGACGTTTAAGTAAAAGTGATCTTGCAAATGCTTATTCAAATCTTGCCATAAAATATGGTAATAGATGGCGATATGGCGGCGTTTTTATGTTAGGTGGTATTTTTATCCTCTCTTTTTATCTAGTTATCATGGGATGGGTTTTAAAATATACTGTAGTGAGTCTTTATTATCTTCCTAAAACTTTAGATGAAGCAGCAAGTAATTTTCAGAATTTAATTACTACAAATTTGACAAGTTCTGTTTTTTTCTTCACTTTATCTTTTTTTCTTACTTTATTGATAGTATCTAAAGGTTTAATCAAAGGGATTGAAAAATTAAACGTTGTTATAATGCCTAGCTTATTTTTAATGCTTGTTTTTATGTTGTTTTATTGCATGGGATTTAAGCAAGGTTTTGCAAATGCTTTTTCTTATTTATTTTATCCCGATTTTTCACATTTTAAATTCAGCTCTATTGCCGAAGCTTTAGGGCTTGCATTTTTTACCTTATGCTTGGGAATAGGTTGTATAGTTACATATTCATCGGCCTTGGATAAAAAAACAAATTTTATAAAAAGTTCAGTGTATATTGTTTTGATTAATTTATTGATTTCTTTTATTATGGGACTTATTGTTTTTACTTTTATCTTTGAATTTGGAGCCGATCCGCATACTCAAGGAGCAGGAATTGTTTTTGTATCCTTGATGAGTTTGTTTAATCAACTTGGAGCTTTAGGCTATATTTTTGCATTTTGTTTTTTCTTAGCACTTTTTTTTGCTGGTATTACTTCAGCTATTTCAATGATAGAGCCTTTAACTTTTTATATGATTAATAACTATCAAATTTCTCGTGTTAAAGCTCTATTTTTAATAGGTTTATTTGTTTTTGTTTTTGGAATTTGTTGTATCTTGTCATTAAATTTAAATTTTTTTTCTATGTTTAGTTTTTTTGGCAAAGATTTTTTTACTTTATTAGATAAATTAACTTCAAATTTTTTACTTCCACTTGGTGCTATAGTATGCTCTATATTTGTAGGTTTTTTTATGAATAAAAAACAAATTTATAAAATTTTTTCTAAATTTATAAGTCGAAAAATTTTCTTAATTTGGTTGTTTTTTATTCGTTTTATATCGCCTATAGCAATAATTTTGGTAATGTGTTATCAAATTTTTGTATAATAATGAAAAAATATTTTTTTAAGGAAAAATAATGGCTAAAAAATTCATCGATGTAATGGATACAAGCTTTAGGGACGGTTTTCAGTCTGTTTATGGAGCTAGGGTTTTAATGGATGATTTTTTTCCTGCAGTAGAAGCAGCAAAAGAAGCGGGTATTACTCATTTTGAATTTGGTGGTGGTGCTAGATTTCAAAGCTTGTATTTTTATCTTAATGAAGATGCTTTTACCATGATGGATAGATTTAGGGCTATTGTAGGAAAAGATGCTAATCTTCAAACTTTAGCAAGAGGAGTCAATACCGTTACTTTAGATACTGGAAATAGTGAACTTATTGATTTGCATGCAAAACTTTTTGCAAAACACGGTACTACAACGATAAGAAATTTTGATGCCCTTAATGATGTAAATAATTTAAAATTTAGTGGTGAATGTATAGTAAAACATGGGTTAAAGCATGAAATTACTATTACTTTAATGGATTTACCGTCAAATTGCAAAGGTGCTCATGATGTGCCTTTTTATGAAAAAATTTTAAAAGAAATTTTAACAGCAGAAATTCCTTTTCATAGTATTTGTTTCAAAGATGCAAGTGGAACTTCTAATCCAAATAAAATTTATAAAACCATTAAAATGGCTAGAAAAATTTTACCTCAAGATACACATATTAGACTTCATACGCATGAAACCGCAGGGGTGAGTATAGCTTGCTATCTTGCAGCGCTTGAAGCAGGGGTTGATGGTATTGATTTGGCTGCAGCTCCTGTAAGTGGTGGAACTTCTCAGCCTGATATTTTAACCATGATGCATGCTTTAAAAGGCAAAGATTATGATTTAGGTGGACTTGAAGAAGAAAAAATTTTAAGATACGAAGAAGTTTTAAAAGATTGTTTAAAAGAGTATTTTTTACCACCTGAAGCTACTATGGTAAATCCACTTATTCCTTTTTCTCCTATGCCAGGAGGAGCTTTAACAGCAAATACACAAATGATGAGGGATAATAATATTTTAGATAAATTTCCACAGGTCATTCATGCTATGAGAGAAGTTGTGGAAAAAGGTGGATTTGGTACTTCGGTTACTCCAGTTTCTCAATTTTATTTTCAACAAGCATTTAATAATGTTATGTTTGGGCCTTGGAAAAAAATCGCAGAAGGTTATGGAAAAATGGTGCTTGGTTATTTTGGAAAAACTCCAGTTACACCCGATGCAAACATTGTTGAACTTGCTTCAAAACAACTTAATTTAGAACCCACTACAGAACTTGCTATTAATATAGCCGATAAAGATGAGAGTAAAAGCATAGCTTATACTAAAACCTTGCTTGAAAAAGAGGGTATAGAAACGAGTGAAGAAAATATATTTATTGCAGCAGCTTGTAAAGAAAAAGGTATAGCATTTTTAAAAGGAGAGGCAAAGGTAAATATACGCAAATTAGCTAGTATGCCAAAGCCTATGAGTGTAGATGAAAACAAATTTACTGTAGCTGTAAATGGTAATAAATATCATGTGGAAGTGAGTTATGGTTTTGATAAAGATGTTAATGTTAAGAGTGTAAAAAAAGTAGAAGAAAATAAAAATATTATTTCTTCAAATTCAACAAGTTCTGTCGATGCTGAAAATGAAATTTTAGCAGGTATTTCAGGTAATGTCTTTAAAATTTATGTTAACGAAGGCGAAGAAGTAAAATCAGGTCAAGCTATCATGGTTTTAGAAGCAATGAAGATGGAGATTGAGGTTAATGCCCCAAAAGATGGAATTATTTCAGAGCTTTGTATTAAAATAGGTGATACTGTTAATGAAGGCGAAGTATTAGCTATTTACAAGAATTAAAGTGAGGGAAAAATGAAAAAATTTGATAAGTTAGGTTTGGATAATATAAAGGAAATTTTTCATAATTTAAGTTATGATGAATTAAATGCTCATGAAAAAGCAAATAATGAAGGTTTAAGCACGGATAATGATACTTTTTGTGTAGATACAGGGATTTTTACAGGTAGAAGTCCTAAAGATAAATATTTTGTAAAACAAGATCCATCTAGTAAATATATAGCTTGGGGAAAGGTAAATCAGCCTATTACAAAAGAATTATTTGATAAACTTTTAACTAAAGCAAAGCAAGAATTAAGCGGAAAGAAAATTTATGTTCAAGATGTTTTTTGCGGTGCTTCTTTGCAAAGTCGCAAAGCAGTAAGATTTGTTACTGAAATTGCATGGCAAGCGCATTTTGTTAAAAATATGTTTATTCGCCCAAGTCAAGAGGAACTTGAGAATTTTAAAGCAGATTTTATTGTTTATAATGCTTGCAAATGCATCAATGAAGATTACAAACAAGATGGTTTAAATTCAGAGGTTTTTGTGATCTTTAATGTTGAAGAAAATATAGCGGTTATTGGTGGAACTTGGTATGGTGGAGAAATGAAAAAAGGTATTTTTTCTATGATGAATTATTGGTTGCCACTAGAAAATAAACTTTCTATGCATTGTAGTGCAAATGTCGGAGAAAAAGACGATGTGGCACTTTTCTTTGGACTTAGCGGTACAGGAAAAACTACGCTTTCAACCGATCCAAAAAGAAGACTCATAGGCGATGATGAGCATGGCTGGGATGATGAAGGTGTGTTTAATTTTGAGGGCGGTTGCTATGCAAAAACAATCAATCTTGATCCTGAACATGAGCCTGAAATTTATGGAGCCATTAAAAGAAATGCACTTTTAGAAAATGTAGTTTTAAGAGCTGATAAGAGTGTTGATTATGCTGATGCCTCAAAAACAGAAAACACGAGAGTTTCTTATCCTATAGAGCATATTGAAAATCATGAGCCTAGTCTAAAAGCAGGGCATCCAAAAAATATTATATTTTTAAGTGCAGATGCTTTTGGAATTTTACCCCCGGTGAGCAAACTAAGCAAAGAGCAGGCTATGTATTATTTTTTAAGTGGCTATACAGCAAAAGTAGCTGGAACTGAGCGCGGTATAACAGAGCCTCAAGCAACTTTTTCAGCTTGTTTTGGAGAACCTTTTATGCCTTTACATCCAACGGTTTATGCGAGATTACTTGGTGAAAAGATTGAAAAACATGAAGTTAATGTTTATCTTGTTAATACGGGTTGGAGTGGCGGAAGCTACGGTGTGGGTAAAAGAATGAGCATTAAGGCTACTAGGGCTTGCATTAATGCTATTCTAGATGGAAGTATTACAAAATGCGAATTTGAAAATTTTGAAGTGTTTGATTTAGCTATTCCAAAAGCTTTAGAAGGTGTAGAAAGTGTACTTTTAAATCCTATAAATACTTGGTTAGATAAAAATGCTTATATTGCAACAAGAGATAAATTAGCACATATGTTTATACAAAATTTTAAACGTTATGAAGATGTCAAAGAAGGCATTGAATTTAGCAAATTTGGACCAAAAATTTAAGGCATTTAAATGAAAAATGAAATGTGGTCAGGACGTTTTAGTGATGCAAGTGATGAGCTTTTAAAAGAATTTAATGCAAGTTTAAATGTAGATAAAACTTTGTTCAATGAAGATATACAAGGTTCTATAGCACACGCTACAATGCTTGAAAGTTGTGGTATTTTAAAAAAAGAAGAATTAGATGCTATTATAAAAGGTTTAGAGCAGGTTAGAAGTGAAATAGAGCAAGGTAAATTTATTTTTGATATTAAAGATGAAGATATTCATATGGCCGTAGAAAAGCGTTTAAGCGAGATTATAGGTAGTGAAATTGGTGGAAGACTTCATACTGCAAGAAGTAGAAATGATCAAGTGGCTACTGATTTTAAACTTTTTGTCAAAAAATCTCATATTGAACTTATAAAGCTTTTAAAAGAATTGATTCAAACCATGCTCGAACATGCTAAAGTGCATAAAAAAACTATTATGCCAAGTTTTACACATTTACAGCACGCTCAGCCTGTGAGTTTTTCTTTTTATATTTTAGCTTATGCTTTTATGTTAATGCGAGATATTAAGCGTTTGCAAAATAGCCTAGAACTCGCAGACTTTTCGCCACTTGGATCTTGTGCATGTGCAGGAACAAGCTATAGAACCAATCGTGAGTTGAGTGCTGAAATTTTAGGATTTAAAGATATTATGCTAAATGCTATGGATGGAGTGAGTGATAGGGATTTTGCTCTTGATTTGCTTTATGATATAGCAGTTATTTTTACACACACATCAAGACTTTGCGAGGAAATGATTTTATTTTCAAGTTCGGAGTTTTCTTTTATAACTATAAGTGATAGCTTTTCAACAGGAAGTTCTATTATGCCTCAGAAAAAAAATCCTGATGTTTGTGAGCTTATACGTGGAAAAACAGGGCGTGTTTATGGAAATTTGATTTCTCTTTTAACTATAATGAAAGCTTTACCTTTAGCCTATAATAAAGATATACAAGAAGATAAAGAAGGGATTTTTGATAGTGTAAAAACCGCTAAAGATAGCTTAATCATCTTAAATGCAATGCTAAAAGAAATACAAATTAATAAAGAAAATATGCTTAATGCTTGTAAAAAAGGTCATTTATTGGCCACCGATTTGGCAGATTATTTGGTGCGTGAAAAAAATATTCCTTTTAGAAAAGCACATTTTATAGTGGGAAATGTTGTTGCACAAGCTGAAGCACAAGGTATTGATATAAGTGAAATTAAAGATCTTTCAAAAATAGATCCTATATTTGATGAAAAAGCTATGGAACTTTTAAATTTTGAATTTTCTTTAAATTCTAAGCAAAGTGAAGGCTCAAGTTCTATTGCAAGCGTAGAAAAGCAAATTCAAATTTTGGAAGGCTTTATTCAAAATTTATAAATATTGTTTAGGCTATTTTGCCTAAACATTGAATCTAAAATGCATTACATCGCCATCTAAAACGATATAGTCTTTTCCTTCAAGGCGTAGCTTTCCTGCTTCTTTGGTGCCATTTTCGCCTTTGTATTGGATATAGTCTTCATAGGAAATAACTTCAGCTTTTATGAAGCCTTTTTCAAAGTCATTATGAATCACGCTTGCTGCTTTTGGTGCTTTCCAGCCTTTTTTGATTGTCCAAGAACGCACTTCAACTACACCAGCGGTAAAATAACTGATCAGTCCAAGCTTAGCAAAAGCAGTGCGTATGATTTGATCAAGACCGCTTTCGTTAACTCCTAGAGAACTTAAAAATTCATGACTTTCTTCATCGCTTAATCCTACTAATTCTTCTTCGATTTTTGCACAAAGCTTGATAACTTCATGATCATTTTTTTTAGCATATTCTTTTAAAGCTTTTACATAATCATTATCTTCACTAATACCATTTTCATCAACATTTGCACCATAAATCACCTCTTTAGCAGAAAGCAGTCTTAATTCCTTGATTAGGGCTTGATAAATTTCACTTTCCTTTTCAGGATAAGAACTTGCAGCTAAGCCTTTGTTTAAATGATCAAGTAAGGAATTTGCAAGTTCGAGACTTTCTTTGACACCCTTTTGATTGGCTTTGGCTTCTTTGGTGAGTTTTTCTATTTTTTTACTCAGTTGCTCAATATCTGCTAAAATAAGCTCTGTATTGATAATTTCTACATCACGTAAAGGATCAACTCCACCTTCAACATGGGTAATATTTTCTTCATCAAAACAACGTACTATATGCAAAATAACCTCAGTTTCACGTATATTTGAAAGAAATTTATTTCCCAAGCCTTCGCCTTTACTTGCGCCTTTAACAAGTCCAGCGATATCTACAAATTCTATTAAAGAATGCATAATTCTTTCAGGTTTTACTATTTTAGCAAGTTCATTCAGTCTTAAATCAGGAACTTCAACCATGGCTTTATTAGGCTCTATGGTGCAGAAAGGATAGTTTGCACTTTGGGCATTTTGTGCTTTAGTTAAAGCATTAAAAGTTGTTGATTTGCCAACATTTGGAAGTCCTACTATACCTACGCTTAAACTCATTTAGCTTTCCTTAAAATTTGAATTAAATAATTAACACACATCCTAACTCCAGCTCCACCTGCGCCAAAACTAGAATATCCCCAAGATTTTTCTGTATAAGCAGGTCCTGCTATGTCAAGATGTAGCCATTTATCTTTATATTCTTTACGAATAAATTTATCTAAAAATAACCCTGCGGTAATTGCGCCTCCGTAGCGACTAGAGGCAGTATTACTAACATCGGCAATATTTGATTTTATAAGTTCTCTTAAGTGAGGGTTGAAATGTAAGATTGTGGTATATTCTCCGCTTTTTTTAGAGCTTAGATAAAAATCATTTTGCAATTCCTCATTATTTCCCATAATAGCGCTTGTAAATTCTCCAAGTCCTACAACACAAGCTCCAGTAAGAGTTGCCATATCGATAAGTAAATCAGGTTTTAAATCCTGTGCAAAAGAAAGACAATCAGCTAAAACCAAGCGTCCTTCTGCATCTGTATTTCTTACCTCTATGCTTACACCTTCACGACTGATTAACACATCATCAGGCTTATAAGCATTGCCGCCTATCATATTTTCAGTTGCGCCCAAAATGCAATGCACTTCTAAATCTAAAGCAAGTTCAGCTACGGCTTTTATGATTCCCATTACTGCTGCTGCACCGCTTTTATCAGCTTTCATTGTAAGCATAAAATCAGCTGGTTTTAAGCTTAATCCACCGCTATCGTAAGTTAAGCCTTTTCCAACAAATACAACACGTTTTTTTGCATTTTTGGCTTTATAGCTTAGATGAATGAGGCGTGGTGGGTGTATCGAGGCGCGATTTACCGCTAAAAAGGCATTCATTTTTTCTTTGGCTAAGAATTTTTCATCATAAATTTTACAAATAATGTTTTTATTTTCTTTAGCTAAATTTTGCGCATCTTCTGCCATTTTTAAAGGGGTGTAAATTTCAGGAATTTCATTGACTATATTTTTAGTAAAATTTGTAGCATTAGCTAAAATTTCTCCACGCTCTAAACCTATCTTAGCTTCATCTTTATTAAATTTCTTACCATTTAATTCTTCGCTTGAAATAATAAATTTTTCCAAAGTACTTGTTTTTTTCTCGCTTTTATATTTGTCAAATTTATAAGCCCCAAAAAGTACGCCTTCAACTAAAGATGCAAAACTTCTAACTACACAATCTCCTATTATGCTAGGAAGTTTTACGCTTTTAATATTAAGTTTCTCAAGAGTTTTATATGCTGTGCAAAGACTTAATCTTATATCCTCATAAGCAAGACTTTTAAGCTCTAAATAAAGCTTTTTATTGTTTAAGTCTAATAATGCACCTTCGCCTTTGTAATTATTAAGTTTAAAAAAATCTTTTTCTTTGTTAAAAATTTTTAAATTTTTATCCTGTATAAAAACAAGTTCAAAGTCTGCTTTTATAGCATCTAGTTTTTTATCGTTTAATTCAAATTTCATGATTTTTTCCTTTTATCTTTAAGTATAGCTTTTTCCATTTGTTTAAAACCAAATAATAAAAGGGATAAAAAAGCTATAATAATAATGGCTGCATAATACCAATGTTCTTCAGCCCAAGTCACCATCTTCCAAATTTGTTCTCCAAAATACCAAGCTAAAAGTATAGTGATTGATGCCCAAACCCAAGCACTAAAAAGATTGATAATAGCAAATTTTTTTGCACTATAACGCGTGATTCCTATACTCATAGGTATAATGGTTCTAAAGCCATACATATAGCGTTGTATAAAAATAATAGGCCAACCAAAACGTTGTAAAAGTAGGTGTGCTACTGCAAATTTACGCCTTTGAGTTTTTAATTTTTTTTGTATGTAGCGTTTATTATATCTTCCTATATAGAAATAAATTTGATCACCTACAAAACCACCAAGTCCTGCTATAAATATAACAAAACCTAAATTTACATGTCCTTGATGAGCAAAAATACCTGCTAAAATTAAAGCTAACTCTCCTTCTAAAATGCACCATAAAAAAATAATAATATAAGCTAGATCTTTGTATTGGTAAAGTAAATTTTTTAAAAATTCTTCCATTTGTACCTTTCTATAGTTTTAAATTTCTAAAACACTATAAACTGAAGTAAGTTTTTCAAGTTTATTTGCTCCATTTAAATCTTTAAGATTCATTAAAAAACAAGCTTCAACACATTTAGCTCCAGCTTTTTGAATGAGTTCATATGAAGCTATAGCTGTTCCGCCAGTTGCTATTAAATCATCTACAAGTAAAACTCTTGCATTTTGAATATTTTTAAATGCATCTTTATGAAGTTCTACTTTATCGCTGCCATATTCAAGATCGTATTCGCAGCTAAAGGTTTCAAAAGGGAGTTTTCCAGGTTTTCTAATAGGCACAAAAGGAAGATTAAGTTTTGCACAAATCATAGATGCAAAGATAAATCCTCTGCTTTCTGTTCCTGCTATGAAGTCTAGATTGTAATCTTTGTAGCGTTCTTTTAAATGTCTAAGTAGAAAATTTAAAGCTTCTTTGTTATTTAGTAGAGTGGTGATATCTCTAAAAATAATTCCTTTTTTTGGAAAATCAGGAATAATCCTAATGCTATCAAGCAGATATTTTTTTTCTTCTTGTGTTAGTTTTATCATAATAATGCCTCGATTTTTGCTTCTAATTCTTTAATTCTTTGTCTTAGTTTGTCATTTTCCAAGCGATATTGAGAATTTCTGGTTCTTAAAGATGTAAGGTCTGCTTTGATTTTATTAAGCTCTTCTGTGAGTATATCTATATTTCCAAGGCTTCTTTGAAGTTGAATTTGTAGTTTTCTAATGACAATCTCAGTATCATCAAGATTGTTTTTGATAAAATCTTTTGATGTTTTTTCTTTATTAAGTAGAGTTTTATAGTAAAACAACATTACAATAAGATAGATAGTTGCACAAATCAATATAGTTAAAACAAGCCAGTTTGTAAACATTATATTTTTACCTCAATTTTTTGAATTCTTTGCATATGTCTCCCTTCTTCAAAAGGAGTTTGAATGAATTTTTCTATAATATCTATAGCTAATTCAACCCCAATTAATCTTCCGCCTAATGCCAAAACATTGGCATCATTATGCCTTCTTGCAAGTTCTGCACTTAAGCTTTCGTGGCATAATGCACAACGAATGTTTTTATGACGATTTGCTGCAATAGAAATTCCAATTCCACTTCCACAAATAAGAATGCCAAAGCTCCGTTTGTTTATTTTTTCGGCAAGTAAATGCGCATAATCAGGATAATCGCAGCTTGCGCAAGTGTTTGTTCCTAAATCGTTAAAAATTATATTTTTTTCTTTTAAAAATACGCAAATTTTTTCTTTTAATTCAAAACCAGCATGATCACTAGCAATATAAATTTTTTCCCTAAGCATTGGTTTCCTAAATTACTATATAAAATAAGATAAAAACCTAATCTTATCATATTAAATCATAAAAACAGCTTTTCTTTGTTTTAAAAATAAGCTTTATTTTTCTTTATATATGTTAGAATCATGTGACAAGAAAAATAAAATTTCAATAAATTAAGAGGAGAAGAAAGTGAAGCTCATACTCATAGGATCTTCAACAGGTGGTCCTAATCAGCTTAAATTTCTTTTAAAGGATATTGATGTAAAAAATACTTGTGTAGTTATAGCTCAGCACATGAGTGCCAGTTTTATTCCATCTTTTGTGGGGCAATTTAATAAAGAAGCTTTTAGTGAAGTGTGCTTATTGAACGATAAAGAGATATTAAGCAATAAAATTTATATTTGCCCTAAAAATACTATTTTATCTGGAAATTTAAATATTGTAGCCGCTTGGCAAGATGTGGCTTCAAGCTTTAAACCGAGTGTGGATTTACTTTTTCATTCCGCTGTTTCTTTGGCAAAAACAAATAAAATACTTGCTATTATTTTAACGGGCATGGGAGATGATGGCGCAAAAGGTTTATTTGAGCTTTATAAAACAGGAGTTAGATGTTTATGTGAGAATGAAGCAGATAGCGTCGTTTATGGTATGCCAAAAAGAGCAAAAGATATGAATCCGCATTTAAAACCTATGAGCTTAAAAGAAATTAAAAAAGAAATTGTAAATTTTATTGATCAGGATTAATAAAAGGAAAATTGCATGGAAAAAAAAATAACTCCTAGCGAATTGGAACTTAATGAATTTATAAAAATTATCAACGAAATGAGTGGTATTGATTTAACCGATAAAAAAAATATACTAGCTTTAAAGTTGAATAAATTTCTTGAAGGAACTAATACTAAAAATTTTTCCGAATTTTTGGGAAAATTAAAAAGCAATAGACAACTTAAACAAGAAACTTTAGATTTTGTAACCATAGGTGAAACTTATTTTTTAAGAGAATTGGCTCAATTGAAAGAAATAATTTATTATGCCAAAAGCTTAGAAAAGAGAGTAAATATCCTAAGCGCCCCTTGTTCAAGTGGAGAAGAAGTATATTCTTTGGCATTATTGGCTGCACAGAATTTTATTAAAGATATGTATATTTTAGGCGTTGATATTAATTCAAGTGTGATTGAAAAAGCAAAACTTGGAAAATATCAAGGAAGAACTTTACAGCGATTGAGCGAGAGTGAAAAAAGAAGGTTTTTTTTAGAAAGCGAAGATAAATTTTATACTATTAATAAAAATGAGCTTTGTACTTGTAAATTTGAACTTTGCAATGTTTTTGAAGAAAAATTTTCAAGATTGGGAAAATTTGATATTATAGCTTCTAGAAATATGATTATTTATTTTGATCATGAATCAAAACTAAAACTTATGGAGAGATTTCATAGAATTTTAAATGATAAAGGAAGGCTTTATGTTGGCAATGCTGATTTAATTCCAGAGACTATTTATTTTAAAAAGATTTTCTCTCCAAGAGGTGTTTACTATGAAAAAGTATAAATTCTAAAAATTACTAAAAGTTACACTTTGGAAATTTATTAGTAAAAATAAGTTACATTTTGAAGTAGTTTTCTTTATTTAATGATAAAATAATTTCAATTAATTTTATATTTAGCTAAAAATAAAGGAAAAAACTTGATTGAATTAAAAAATGTAAACAAATACTACGGAACTCATCATGTTCTAAAGAATATTAATCTTTCTGTTAAAGAAGGTGAGAAGCTTGTTATTATAGGTCCAAGTGGAAGTGGAAAAAGTACAACTATCCGTTGCATGAATGGGCTTGAAGAAGTTAGTTCAGGAGAGGTCGTAGTTAACAATCTTGTTTTAAATCATAAAAATAAAATTGAAATTTGCCGAAAATATTGTGCAATGGTTTTTCAGCATTTTAATTTATATCCACATATGACGGTTTTGCAAAATTTGACCTTAGCTCCAATGAAACTTCAAAAAAAATCTAAAAAAGAAGCTGAAGAAACAGCTTTTAAGTATTTAAAAGTTGTAGGTTTGCTGGATAAAGCAAATGTTTATCCAGCAACCCTTTCAGGTGGACAACAACAACGCGTTGCTATAGCAAGATCACTTTGTACTAAAAAACCCTATATTTTATTTGATGAACCTACTTCAGCCCTTGATCCAGAAACCATACAAGAGGTTTTAGATGTAATGAAAGAAATTTCACATCAAAGCAATACTACCATGGTGGTTGTTACACACGAAATGGGTTTTGCAAAAGAAGTAGCAGATAGGATTATTTTTATGGAAGATGGTGCTATTGTGGAAGAAAATATGCCTAGCGAATTTTTCTCAAATCCAAAAACTGAAAGAGCGCGACTCTTTTTAGGGAAAATTCTTAAAAATTAACCAAAATTGAAAGGAGAAAAAATGGTTTTTAGAAAATCTTTGTTAAAGTTGGCAGTTTTTGCTCTAGGTGCTTGTGTTGCATTTAGTAATGCTAATGCAGCAGAAGGTAAACTTGAGTCTATTAAATCTAAAGGACAATTAATAGTTGGTGTTAAAAATGATGTTCCACATTATGCTTTACTTGATCAAGCAACAGGTGAAATTAAAGGTTTCGAAGTAGATGTTGCCAAATTGCTAGCTAAAAGTATATTAGGTGATGATAAAAAAATAAAACTAGTTGCAGTTAATGCTAAAACAAGAGGCCCTTTGCTTGATAATGGTAGTGTAGATGCAGTGATAGCAACTTTTACTATTACTCCAGAGAGAAAAAGAATTTATAATTTCTCAGAGCCTTATTATCAAGATGCTATAGGGCTTTTGGTTTTAAAAGAAAAAAATTATAAATCTCTAGCTGATATGAAAGGTGCAAATATTGGAGTGGCTCAAGCTGCAACTACAAAAAAAGCTATAGGTGAAGCTGCTAAAAAAATTGGCATTGATGTTAAATTTAGTGAATTTCCTGATTATCCAAGTATAAAAGCTGCTTTAGATGCTAAAAGAGTTGATGCGTTTTCTGTAGACAAATCAATATTGTTAGGTTATGTGGATGATAAAAGTGAAATTTTGCCAGATAGTTTTGAACCACAAAGTTATGGTATTGTAATCAAAAAAGATGATCCAGCTTTTGCAAAATATGTTGATGATTTTGTAAAAGAACATAAAAATGAAATTGATGCTTTAGCGAAAAAATGGGGTTTATAATATGAATGAAAGTGTAGGTTTTGTTGAACATTTAAGACAAATTCTTACTTCTTGGGGTTTATATGATGAAAATAGTATAAGCCCTTTTGCGGTATGGAAATTTTTAGATGCTTTGGATAATAAAGATGCTTTTATTAATGGTTTTATTTATACTTTAGAAGTAAGCATTCTTGCTTTGCTTATAGCTACAATTTTTGGAACTATAGGCGGAGTTATGGCTACAAGTAGATTTAAAATTATCAGAGCCTACACTAGAATTTACGTAGAGCTTTTTCAAAATGTTCCTTTGGTAATACAAATTTTCTTTTTGTTTTATGCCTTGCCTGTTTTAGGTATAAGGCTTGATATATTTACTATTGGTGTATTGGGTGTTGGGGCGTATCACGGAGCTTATGTAAGCGAGGTGGTTAGAAGTGGAATTTTGGCTGTGCCAAGAGGTCAGTTTGAAGCTTCTGCGTCTCAAGGGTTTACTTATATTCAACAAATGCGTTATATTATAGTACCTCAAACCATTAGAATTATTTTACCACCGATGACAAATCAAATGGTAAATTTAATTAAAAATACCTCTGTATTGCTTATTGTAGGTGGAGCTGAGTTAATGCATTCTGCTGATAGTTATGCAGCTGATTATGGAAATTATGCGCCGGCTTATATATTTGCAGCGGTTTTATATTTTATAATTTGCTATCCTTTGGCTTATTTTGCAAAAGCTTATGAAAATAAATTAAAAAAAGCACATTTAACGAGATAAAGGGTTGTTAATGGAAAATGTTTTTAATGCACAAAATATTGAATTTTTAATGCAAGGTTTATTTCTGACATTAAAAATAGCCTTAGCAACTTGTATTATTTCGATTGTTTTTGGAACTTTTTTAGCTATAACTAAAAATTATGGGGATAGATTAAGTAAATTTTTAGCAGCTTGCTATATAGATATTTTTAGAAATACTCCTTTATTATTATGGATGCTTGCAGCTTGTTTTGTTCTACCTGTATTTTTTGGACAATTTCCTCAAGCTTTTTGGGGTACTATAGGATTTTCACTTTATACGAGTTCGGTTATGGCTGAAATTATTAGAGGTGGATTAAATTCTATACCAAAAGGTCAGTTTGAAGCAGCTTATTCTCAAGGTTTTGGTAAATTTTTTACTCTTTTTTATATTATTTTACCACAAACTTTTAGAAAAATAATACCTGCTTTATTATCTCAAATTGTAACCACTGTAAAGGATACAGCTTATTTAGCGGGTTTAGGTATAGCTGAACTTACTTATAATTCAAAAACTATATTGGCAAAACTAACAAGTTTTGAAGAAATTTTAGCGATGATAGGTGTTGTTGCGGGAATTTATTTTATAATATGTTTTTCACTTTCTATGTTGGTAAGATATTATGCCAAAAAGACAGCTTACATTTCTTAAAAAAGCTTATATTTTTATATAAGCTTTTTAAATTTACAGCAGTTTTTAACATTTTTTTTATTAAAATCTTTTGTATTAATTCATAATTTTATTGATTAAGGTTTTTTATGCGAGGTTATAAAATTTTTTCAGGCTCAGCTAATGTCGAATTTGCAAGACAAGTTTCTAAATATCTCTCCCTGCCTTTAAGTGATGCTGGAGTAAAGCGGTTTAGTGATGGAGAGATTAGTGTTCAAATTGATGAGAGTGTACGCGGAAAGGATGTTTTTATTATTCAAAGTACTTGCGCTCCTACAAACGATAATTTAATGGAACTTTTAATTCTTACAGATGCTTTGCGTCGCTCAAGTGCAAATTCAATTACGGCTATTATCCCATATTTTGGCTATGCGAGACAAGATAGAAAAGCAAATCCTAGAGTGCCAATTACTGCTAAACTTGTGGCTAATTTGATTCAAGCAGCTGGGATTGATCGCGTAGCTACGATAGATTTGCATGCAGGACAAATTCAGGGTTTTTTTGATATTCCAGTAGATAATCTTTATGGAAGTATAGTTTTTAATGATTACATTAAAGCCAAACATTTTAAAAATGCTATTATAGGAAGTCCAGATATAGGGGGTGTTGCAAGAGCTAGGAGTGTTGCAAAGCATTTAGGACTTGATATAGTTATAGTTGATAAGCGTCGTGAAAAAGCCAATGAAAGTGAAGTAATGAATATTATTGGAGATGTAAAAGATAAAGAAGTTATCTTAGTGGATGATATTATTGATACTGCTGGCACTATAGTTAAAGCCGCGGAAGCTTTAAAAGAAAAAGGTGCAAAATCTGTTATGGCTTGCTGTACTCATGCAGTTTTAAGCGGAAAAGCCTATGAGAGAATAGCAAGTGGAGTTTTAGATGAGCTTGTGGTAACAGATACTATACCTTTAAAAGAGCAATTACCAAATATTAAAGTATTAAGCGTTACACCTGTTTTTGCTGAAGTAATACGTCGTGTTTATCATAACGAAAGTGTAAATTCTCTCTTTATTTAGATTAAAAAAGCTTAAAGATTATTTTTAAGCTTTTCATTTTTATGCTACTTAAAGAAACAAAAAACATATATTTTTTTAAAAATGTGAAAAAACTAAACATCTTTCTATATAATTTAATCTATAAATCTGCTATTCTTTGAAAATATTTTATTTTCTTAGGAGAAATATGACTCAGTTAAGTACTAAAATTTTATGGTTGTTTGTTGCAACTTTAGGCGCTATTTGTTTTGGTTATTTAGCTTTACAAAATGGCGAAAGTGTATCAGCGATTTATTTGGTGGTTGCTGCTGTATGTATTTATATGATAGGATATAGATTTTATGGGCGTTTTGTAGCTTATAAGGTTTTAGAACTTGATAAAAATCGTGCAACACCAGCACTTGTAGAAAATGATGGGCGTGATTTTGTGCCCACAAATAAAGCTGTATTATTTGGACATCATTTTGCTGCTATTGCAGGAGCAGGTCCATTAGTAGGACCTATCTTGGCCGCTCAAATGGGATATTTGCCTTCTATGCTTTGGATTTTAGTAGGAGGAGTTTTAGCGGGTGCTGTGCATGATTTTGTTGTTCTTTTTATATCTACTCGTAGAAAAGGTAGAAGTCTTGGCGAGATGATTAAGGATGAGATGGGTAAATTTACAGGTGGAGTTGCTATGGTGGCGATTTTTGGCATTATGCTTATTATTATTGCCATTTTAGCTATGGTGGTTGTAAAAGCTTTAGCAGAATCTCCATGGGGTTTATTTACTATCGCAATGACTATTCCTATAGCAATATTTATGGGCATTTATATGCGTTTTATCCGTCCAGGTAGAGTAGGGGAGGCTTCTATAATAGGTTTTGTGCTTTTAATTTTGGCTATTCATTATGGTAGCGTTATAGCTGCTGATCCTTATTGGGCTAAAATATTTACTTTAGAAGCTCCAACTTTGGCAATTGTTATGATGGCTTATGGTTTTATTGCTTCTGTTTTACCTGTGTGGTTTTTACTTGCTCCAAGAGATTATCTTTCAACTTTTTTGAAAATCGGTGTTATTGTGGTAATGGCTGTAGCTATTGTTTTGGTTGCTCCTGATTTACAAATGCCAAAAGCAAATACTCAGTATTTTGATGGAACAGGTCCAGTATTTGCAGGTGGAGTGTTTCCATTTTTATTTATTACCATTGCTTGTGGTGCGATCAGTGGTTTTCATGCTTTGATTTCTAGTGGAACTACTCCTAAAATGCTTGAAAACGAAACTCATACTTTGGCTGTTGGATATGGCTCTATGCTTGCTGAGAGTGCTGTGGCGATTATGGCTTTAATTTGTGCTTGTATTTTACATCCAGGTCTTTATTTTGCTATAAATTCAAGCTCTGCTTTGATAGGAACAGATGTTGTAAATGTAGCACAAACTATTTCAAGTTGGGGATTTAGTATTGCTCCTGAAGAAATTACTACTTTAACCACAAATATAGGAGAGCATACTATACTTTCAAGAACAGGGGGAGCCCCGACTTTTGCTATAGGTGTAGCTTTGATCTTGCATGAACTTTTTGGCGGCGTGGATTTGATGGCTTTTTGGTATCATTTTGCTATATTGTTTGAAGCTTTATTTATTTTAACAGCGGTGGATGCTGGGACAAGGGCTTGTCGTTTTATGGTGCAAGATATATTGGGTAATGTTTATAAACCTTTAGGAGATATTCATAATTATCCAGCTGGACTTTTGGCTACGGCTTTAAGTGTTGCAGGTTGGGGATATTTTCTTTATCAAGGCGCCATTGATCCTAAGGGAGGAATTTATACACTTTGGCCTCTTTTTGGCGTGAGCAATCAAATGCTTGCGGGTATGGCTTTGCTTCTTGCTACAACTATACTTGTAAAAATGGGCAAGGCAAGATATACTTGGGTTACTTTAGTACCTGCGGTATTTGTCTTAGTGGCAACTCTGTATGGAGGAATTCAAAAAATTATGCCTTATGAAGAAGGCAATAAAATAGCAAATGCGGTAAGTCATGTAGCCGCCGTTAGCATACAAAGTCAAAAAATTAAAGATTTAGAATTTAAATTAAATAATACTAAAGATGAAAAAGAAATTTCTACAATTAGAAAAGAAATTTCAATAGCCACTCAAAATAAAGTTGGAAATTTACTTAATGCAATTCTTTGTGTGTTCTTTATGATAGCTACCTTGCTTGTTATAATTTCTTGTATAGGAATTTGCTTAGATAAAATTAAAATTCCTCTTAAAGAAACTAAGTATATTAAGATTGATGAATTTCAAAAAATTTAAGTATTATTATGAAAAAGCCGAAAGGTTTTTTCATCCCTTGGTGGGACTTTCTAGTTATGATAAGTATTTAGAACACATGAAACAAAAACATCCAGGAAAAATTCCAAAAACCAGAGGGGAATTTTTCAAAGAATGTCTAGATAAAAAATATAATAGTGGCGGTTTAAATAAATGCTGATAAGCTTAAAGGATAAAGTTTTATCATACAAAATAAGCTTTAAGCATTTAAAAAGCCATGAATTCTTTTAAGTTCTTCACTAATAGGTTTTTTCTTTCCATCTCTTGTAACACTTACATAAGTTACTAAAGCCGAAGTTACATTAATGCAAGAAGTACAACCTTGAGAATCCACTCTTTGAGCTGTGACTTCTACTTCAACGCTGATTGAAGTGTTGCCCACATTTACAACTTTAGAGTAACAAGAAATTATATCGCCTATAAAAACAGGTTCTTTAAAAACTACTTTATCCATAGAGATGGTTACAACGCGTTCAGGAGAAAGTTCTCTTGCTGCGATAGCTCCTGCTAAATCGATTTGTGAAAGTATCCATCCGCCAAAAATATTTCCTGCTGGATTTGTGTCACTTGGCATAGCTACAATTTTTAATTTTGGTTCTCCCATATCTCTCATTTTTACTCCTTATTTTAAAAAATGAATTATAATTAAAAAAGTTAAAAAGGAGAATAAAAGTATGAATAATTTTAAAGAAATAGCTAAATTGGTTAGAAAATACAAAGAAAGAAATAATGCGTTATATGAGTTTTTAGACAAAGAAGATGTGGGCGAGTATTTTAGATCTTTGATTTCTTTAAGTGAGTTAAAACAAGATAAAACAACTATGCTAGCCATACTTAGGCGTTTGGTTGATTTAAAGGAAGAAAATTTAGTTCAAGAGTGGAAAAAAAACAACTTTAAGGAAGATAAGATTATAGAGTTAAAACATAAGTTCTATGAAGAGGTTAGAAAGTTTTATGAAAAAGAACATCAAAATTTAATTAATGAAATAAAAGAGAAAAAGCTTTTAAATAATTTTTATCAGTCTTTAATACAAGGAGTGCATAATATAGGTTTAATTATGAATATTTTTGAAATTTCTTGGACTAAAGAAATTATAGAAAAAAATAATAAAATTTTATCTACTCAATTTCCAAATTTAGATGATGCAATGGAATTTTTACGTAAAAATCATTTATATCAAAAAACTCCAGAAGGAGAAATTTGTGAGCGAAGCTATGGTGTTCTAGTTAGAATAGGAAATTTATGGAAATTTGTTCCTTATGCGAGATTTTTCGAGAATGAAATTTTAAAATTAGAATTTGCTTTTGAAAATATGATTGATCAGCTTAAAATATTTGCTAGCAGCGAAGAGGAAAAAGCTTATATAGAATATTTTGAAAAATTAAAATTAGCGTTTTGTGAAAAAGATGAAGATAGGGTTATAAAAGCTTGGCAAGAAGCTGAATTTGCTTGGATGAAAGTAAAATCACCTTTACAAGTGGGACATCCTTTAGAATATTATGAAGATAATTATACTCATGCGGTGGCATTAGAATGGGATATAAGAATAGAAGATGAAAATGATTTTGATGTTTTGAAATTTGGTAGTGAAATTAAGGAAAGTTTTGAACATGTTTATAAAAATATAGGACTTGAAGATTGTGAATTAGAAAAAGAAGTTTTATCTAATATAGAAAAAACTCAACTTTATATTTGCACTCCGATGATATTTTATGGTGCCGAACTTAAAGGTTTATTCTCAGCTCAAGTCGTTCCAAATGATGAGTTTGTAAGTTCTAAGGCGGGCAAAAAAATATTTGCCTTTATAAATTTTGTATATGAAAATGCTAAAACAAAGCCTTTTATGAAAATTTCTAGCGAGGTTTTTGATAAAGAATTTTTGGATTTTGGAAGAAATATTTTATTTTATCAGGAAAAAATTTGGAAAAGGGTTTATGAAGTATCAACTATAGGCCATGAATTTGGTCATATATTTTTTATTGCTAATGATACCGAAAAAACAATGAATCAGAGTGGTTTTTTTAAAAATATAGA
The DNA here is from genome assembly GCF_001762865.1 of Campylobacter sp. BCW_6468. Taxonomy (NCBI): domain Bacteria; kingdom Pseudomonadati; phylum Campylobacterota; class Epsilonproteobacteria; order Campylobacterales; family Campylobacteraceae; genus Campylobacter; species Campylobacter sp. BCW_6468. The sequence continues at coordinate 83,851 of NZ_MJXQ01000041.1, read as the reverse complement.
AGAATATAAAGCTACTACAGGTGGACTTATAAATTTCTTTTATCATGAACAAGATGACTTGATAATGCCTGTTTTTCATGAACTTATAAAAAGAGCTATTGGACTTATTTCTTGGCAAAGGGTTGATGAAGTTAGACCTTATTATACAGAAGGACTTATTCATCTTAGTTTGCTTTTTGAAAGTGAAGTATTGATTTTTGAAAATAATAATTTGAAGATAAATTTTGATTTAGGGCATTATGAAAAATTTAAAGAACTAACTTTAAAAAATTATCATGAATTAGCAAAACACTATGCTTTAAGACTTGATGCAAAAGAGTTTTTAAGTAGATTTTGTGAAATTGAAGATAATATTTTTCTTCCTATTATGCCTAAGTGTAAAGAATTTGTTAAATTTTATTATGATTTATACGAGAAAATTGGTAATGAAATTGATAATAGTGGAGAATTTGAAAGATATAAGAAAAAATAATAAAGTTTTTTGAAAAAAACTTAAAAAAAGCTGTTTTTTACTTGATATTGTTTTTTAAATATGCTAAAATTAGGCGTTTCAATTAAAACAAAGGAGCTTTTATGACTAAAGCAGATTTTATTTCATTAGTTGCTCAAACAGCTGGGCTAACAAAAAAAGACGCTACTACTGCTACTGATGCAGTTATTTCTACTATTACTGATGTTTTAGCTAAAGGTGATAGCATCAGTTTTATTGGTTTTGGTACTTTTTCAACTCAAGAAAGAGCTGCTAGAGAAGCTAGAGTACCAAGCACAGGAAAAACAATCAAAGTTCCTGCTACAAGAGTTGCAAAATTTAAGGTAGGTAAAAACCTTAAAGAAGCTGTTGCAAAAGCAAGCGGCAAAAAGAAAAAATAAAACTTCGGCTAGATAAATTCTAGCCTTCTTTCTTAATTAATTCAGATATTTTGTATCTTTTATTTACTTTATTTTTTTAAACTTTTATAAAACTATCATTATTAAATAAAAAAGGATATTAAAATTATGAAAGTATATGAAAAAGTAAGTGAGCTTATAGGAAATACTCCTATTATACATTTGAAAAAATTTGGTATCAATGTTTTTGCTAAATGTGAATTTTTAAATCCTAGTCATTCTATAAAAGATAGAGCAGCTTTTGAAATGATTAAAGATGCTTTAGATAGTAAAAAAATTAATCAAGATACTACAATAGTTGAAGCAACTAGTGGAAATACTGGAATTTCTTTGGCTATGATTTGTGCAGATTTGGGACTTAAATTTATTGCTGTAATGCCCGAATCTATGAGTTTAGAAAGAAGAAAAATAATAACACTCTTTGGCGCTAGGTTAGAATTAACTCCTGCAAATTTAGGAATGAAAGGAGCGGTTGATAAAGCAAATGAAATATTATTAAATACTCCAAATTCTTTTATGGTTTCTCAATTTGAAAATATTTCAAATAAAAATGCGCATCGTAAGAATACGGCTTTAGAAATTTTAAGAGATTTGGATAATGAACTTGATATTTTTGTAGCTGGTTTTGGAACTGGCGGTACTATTAGTGGAGTTGGGGAAATACTAAAAGAAAAATTAGAAAAAGTGCATATTGTTGGAGTCGAGCCTCTAAATTCTCCATTGCTTAGCAAAGGTGAAGCGGGAAGCCATAAAATACAAGGAATAGGGGCGAATTTTATACCTGCTATTTTAAATAAAGAAGTTATAGATGAAGTGATCACAGTAAGTAATGAAGATGCTATAAATACAGCCAAAGAACTTGCCAAAAGTGGTTTAATGGTAGGTATATCAAGTGGAGCAAATGTATTTGCCGCAAGTATGCTAGCAAAGAAATTTCCAGATAAAAGAATTTTAACTATGCTAAACGATACGGCTGAAAGATACCTCTCAACTGATCTTTTTGCTTAAGTATAATTATTGAGAATTTAGAAAAATTCTAAGTTCTCTTAAAATTTCTTGTGGATTTAAATCGCTAATTTCTTTATAAAAATGACCTTTTTCATCAATAAGATAAAGCATATTGCTATGTGCTATAGAATAACCCATAAAAGAATCATTTAGATCTATTTTTTGATATTGAACATTATATTGTTTTGTTATTTTTTGAAGAGTTTTTTCATCTTTTGCAATTAAGGCATCTGCTTTTGGGTAAAAGTATAGTAACCATTCGTTTGTATTGCTTAAGTTATTATCTCTATTTGGATCTAAAGAAATAAAAAGAAGGTGAGCCTTAGGATTATTGATTTGCTTTAAGGCTTTGCCTACTAAACTAAGAGTTGCCGGACAAACATCAGGGCAATAAGTATATCCAAAATAGATAATAAGCTTATCTCCTTTAAAATCTTTTAGGGTGGTTTCCTCTTTTAAGTCTGATTTTAAGATAAAATCATAAGAATTTTGATGATTTTTAATAAAAAATATTACACCTAAAATAATGGCAACTATAACTATAAACAAAATAATATTTTTTTTCATTTTTTTAGCTCAAAATCAAAATAAAACCCTATGGGTTTATTATTATCCATAAATTCTACCCTGAAACGCATAGTATCTAAAACGCAAGCAGCAAGAACTATTTTACTTTCATAGTCTGTTGAATTTAATCGATGTATTTTAGGTTTAATTTCGCCCATATACATATTTAATCCATAAATTTTAATTCCTAAGTTGTTATAATTTCCTAGATTTACAATCTTTAGATTTGTAACATCTAAAGATTGTAAGGGTTTGGGATTTAGGGAAATTAAGACTTTTTTATTGTTAAAACTATATGTGCAGTCTTTAACATTAAGATCGCAAGTCAATGGGGTAGAAAAATCAGTTTTTGTTATTTTTTGAGAATCTTTTATTACATAAAAATCAAAAATAATATATAAAATAGCAATAACAAAAGCAAAAGCTAGGATAAAAATAATTTTTCTCATTAATTAAAATTCTTTAGAATCAATATTTTTTAACTCTATGGTTTTGTGATTATTAAATTTTAAATCTAAATTTACCTTCGTGTCTTTAATAATAGGTTTTTTTAGTTTTAAAAGCATTATATGGTAACCTCCAGATTTAAGCTCTGTGCTTGAATGAGCTTTTATAATAATTTCAGGAATTTTTTGCATCATCATTTTTCCATCTTTATGTATATGTGTATGCAGTTCACTGACTTCACTGATATCGCTTTTGGCACTTATTAGAGCAATATCCTTATCAGTATTATTAAAAATAGTAAGAAAAATAGCACTATTTTGCGCATGAGGTGGAGTTTGTTTTACAAAGGCATTTTTTACCTCTATATCATTAACAGCCCAAAGATTTACAGCAAAAAGAGCACCTAAGAGAAGAATTTTTTTCATATTGTATCCTTATTTTTATAATATTAAATATTTGTTCATTATATCAAAAAATATTTTTATTTGAATATAAAATTTTGAAAATTTTTCAATGTGTGTTACCTGTTTGAAATTTTTTTGCATAGCAACATCAAAATCAAAGAAAAAACCAGTTGGAGCATTATTGTTTAAAAATTCAACCCTAAATCTAGAATCATCGGTAATGCTTCTACCTATAAAATTTATAAGAATATCACCATTAACTATATTAAATTTAGGAATGATATCGCCTATATAGGAATTTAAACTATAAATTTTAATCTTTAAATTAGAATAATGAGGAAAATTCTTAATTTTTATAGTAGTTTTATTGAAAATTTTTATAGGTTTTGGGTAGGCTGAAACTTCAATATTTTTTTATTAAAAGAAAAAACACAATCTTGTAAATTTAAGTCACAAGTTAGAGGTTGGCATGTATTTAAGCTAAATATACTTTCTTTCTTTTTATCATATAATGTATAAAAAGCTAAAAACAAAATGCCTAAAAAAGACATTCCTATAAAAAAATTTCTTATCATTATAGACAACCTTTTAAAACAAGCCTTTATGATTTGTAAAAATTATATCATAAATAAGGCTGCATTGTTAATATAATTAATATTTTTTAAGAAAAAAAATATTATAATCACAAACATTTTTGACTTAAAAAAATTTGAAATACCTAAGGAAAAACATTGTTAAAACGACTTGCTTTATTAATTGCACTTTCTTCATTGATGTTGCATGCCTCAGATCTTGTTAAAATTTATCTTAATCAAGGATTAGATGCTGTTGGTGTAGCGATTGAAAAAGAATTAACTCAAAAGGATTTTTGGTTAAGTGAAATAGGAGATAAAAATATTTCACTTGGATACTATGATGATAATGTTGCTATCGTGCTTACAAATAAAACAGATAAAATTCTCCGTGTTTATTCTTACGAGGACGGAAAAATAAGAAAAGATTTTGAACAAAAAGAAATAATAACTGGATTAATGGGTGATAAAAAAATAGAAGGAGATTTGAAAACGCCAGTAGGTTTTTATGAGTTAGGCCGTAAGTTTAATCCAGGTGATCCTTATTATGGTCCCTTTGCTTTTGCCACAACTTATCCAAATTTACTTGATAAAGTACAAGGAAAAACAGGTGGTGGTATTTGGATCCATGGCTATCCTTTAGATGGTTCTAGACTTGATGAATTTAAAACAAGAGGGTGTATTGCTTTATTTAATAATAATTTGGAGAAATTTGCAAAAGTTGTGCAAGATAAAAAAGTTTTTGTTATGACAGAAGAAAAAGAAAAAATTAGAGCTAAAAAGGATCAAATCGCTAGTTTATTGGCTGATCTTTTTACATGGAAACTAGCTTGGACAAATAGTGACACTAATGCCTATTTAAGTTTTTATGATGAGCAAGAATTTAAACGTTTTGATAAAATGAAATTTGAACAGTTTGCTTCCATGAAAAAATCTATTTTTTCTCGTAAAGAAGATAAAAAGATTAAATTTTCAGATATTAATATCAGCCCTTATCCGAATTTAGAAAATGAAACTATGTATAGAATTTCATTTTATGAGGATTATTACACTAAAAACTATCAGTTTAGAGGCGATAAAATTTTATACGTTAAGATAGATAGTAAAGGTAAAATGAAAATTTTAGCAGAGCAATAAATGTCTTTAATAAAAATTGATCAAAAAGCTTATGAATACAATTTAAGGCATATTGCTAAAAAAATAGGGAGTTTTCAAAGATTAATTTGTGTTTTTAAGGATAATGCATATGGACATGGAGCTAAGCTTTTAGCTCCATTAGCCAAAAATTTAGGAGTTTCTTTTGTTGCTGTTAAGAGTGAAGAAGAAGCTCGAGAAATCGAAGAATTTTTTGAGAATATATTAATACTATCACATCGTCCTCATGGTAATGAAAATTCTCGATTTATTTATGCTTTAAATGACATTTCTCAAGTAAAAAATTACAAGCAAGATATAAAAATACATCTAAAAATAGATACAGGCATGCATCGCAATGGAATTTGTGTAGAAAATTTAGAGCATGCTATAAATCTTATTCAAGGTAGTGATTTAAAACTTACTGGAATGTTTACACATTTTGCTAGTGCAGATGAAATGGATGGAAGTTTTTTTGTTCAAAAAGAAAATTTTCAAAAAGCTAAAAAGATAGTAAAAAAATATTTTTCAAATTTATTATTTCATTCGTATAATTCTGCAGCATTATTTAGAGGGAAAATTCCTGAAGATGAATATTGTAGAGTTGGGCTTGTTCAATTTGGATATGGGGATTCAAATTTAAAAAGAGTTTTAAGTTTGTATGCTCATAGATTAAGTCAAAGGATTTTACAAAAAGGACAGAGCATAGGATATGGAGGCATTTTTACTGCTGCAAAGGATATGGAAGTAGCAACTTATGATTTGGGTTATGCTGATGGTCTTTTCCGTTACAATGGAAAAGGGGAGTTGGTGCTTGGAAATGGAAAAACAATGCTTGGAAAGATGTCAATGGATAGTTTTTCTTGTGAAAATTCTGGTGAGGAAATTTGCGTGTTTAAAGATGCTGATATTTGGGCTGATTTTTTTCATACTATTAACTATGAAATTTTAGTAAAATTAAATCCTAATATTCAAAGAGTTCTAGTATAAATATGTTTAATATAGTTTTAGTTCACCCTAGAATACCGCAAAATACAGGTAGTATAGGTAGAATGTGCTTTAATGCTGGTTTTAAACTTCATATTGTTAAACCAACTGTTTTTGATATTTCACAAAAGGCTGTTAGAAGGGCAGGACTTGATTACTGGGATAAATTAGAGCCTATTATTTGGGAGAATCTTGAAGAATTTTTGAATGAAAATATGATTTATAAAAATCACTTTTTTTTCGCAACAACTAAGAGTCAAAAAGCTTATTTTGATGCAGAATTTCAAAAAAATGATTTCTTATTCTTTGGAAGTGAGAGTTATGGTTTGCCTATGGAATTAATGCAATTAAACTGGGAAAATGCTATAACTATACCTATGAAATCTTATGGAAGAAGTTTAAATTTAGCCACAAGTGTTGGTATAATCTCTTATGAAGCTTTAAGACAAAATTTTAGAAATTTTGCTTCTTAAAAGTTTCAAATTTACACAATAGCTTAAAACAAATAAAATCATAAAGTCCTTTTTATAAAAATTATGTTAAAGTAAAATTTAGATTATTTTTTGAGGAGTTTGGATGAAATTAGATATTATGCTAGATTTTGCCAATAAAGCGTCTGATATTATAGCTAATAAGATTGTCCCAAATACAGACATTATTATGGTAGTTTTACTTATTATTTGTGGGCTTTATTATAGTTTTTTAACTCGCTTTGTTCAGTTTCGTATGTTGAGTTCTGTATTTAAAATTCTTACAGAAAAAAACGAAGGACACGCTAAAGAACATATTTCACCTTTTCAAGCATTAATGATCTCAACTGCTTCTAGAGTTGGTATAGGAAATATTGCTGGAATTTCTTTGGCATTGGCTACAGGTGGAGCTGGTGCTTTATTTTGGATGTGGGTTATGGCATTTTTTGGTGGTGCCTCAGCATTTGCTGAAAGTACCTTAGCTCAAGTTTACAAATCAAAAGATGATACAGGCGGGTTTAAAGGTGGTCCAGCTTATTATATAAAAAAAGCCTTAGGCTCACATTTTTTTGGAGCTTTTTTTGCTTTTATTCTTATTATTACTTATGCTTATGGATTTAATGGACTTCAAAGTCAAACAATGACTTCGTCTTTTAAAGTTTATTATGATATGTTTAATCCAAATGCTGCTGTAGATTTTGCATCAAGTTCTTGGCCAATGATTATTGGTATTGTTTTAACTATTTTTGGTGCATGGATGTTTTTTTCTCACCATACTAAAATAGGTAAAATTAGTTCTTTAATTGTTCCTTTTATGGCTTTAGCTTATGTTTTACTTGCCGTGATTGCTGTTTTAATGAATTTTGATAAAATTCCTTCTGTGATTCATATGATTTTACAAAGTGCTTTTGATTTTAAAGCGATTTTTGGTGGTTTTGCTGGTTCTGCTTTGGTTATAGGGATTAAAAGAGGACTTTTTTCAAATGAAGCGGGTATGGGCTCGGCACCTAATGCAGCTGCAGCAGCTTTGACAAGTCATCCAGCTAAACAAGGTGTTATACAAGCCTTTTCAGTTTTAATTGATGTTGTTGTTTGTACAAGTTCTGGATTTTTAGTTCTTTTTTCTATGGCATATTTAGGACTTGGAGAAAGTAAAATTGATGGTGGAATGCCTTTAGTTCAAGAAGCTATGCGTGAGTATTACGGTAGCTTTGGAATCCATTTTATTACTATAGCTATTGTTCTTTTTGCAATAACTTCTTTAATAGGAAATTATTATTATGCTCAAGCTAATGTTAAATATTTAACAAATTCCAAATTTGCAATGAATTTGTTTAGAATTACAGCTGTGGCTATGATTTTTATAGGCTCACAAATGAATTTAAAACTTGCTTGGAATTTGGCTGATTTGACTATGGCTTTCATGGCAACGACAAATATTATATCTTTATTGCTTTTAGGTGGTATAGTAAATAAAGTTTTAAAAGATTTTAATATGCAACAAAAATCTGGTATAGATCCTAAATTTAATGCTAGCAAACTTGGAATTAAAAACGCTGAATGTTGGGATTAAAATTCATAAGCCTTAGTGGCTTATGAATTAATGATTTAAAACCTTGTTTAAAAATTCTCTCAATCTTTCATTGCTAGGATTTTCAAATACTTCTTTAGGGCTTGCATCAACAGCAATTTTTCCTTTATCCATAAAAAATATACGATTGGCAACATTTCTAGCAAAGCCCATTTCATGAGTTACTACAAGCATAGTTAAACCTTCTTTTGCAACATCTTTCATAATGCTTAGAACCTCGCCTATCATTTCAGGATCTAGAGCTGAAGTAGGTTCATCAAATAAAATAACATCAGGATTCATCATCAAGCTTCTAGCAATAGCTATGCGTTGTTTTTGTCCGCCAGAAAGCTTATGGGGCATTATATTTTCTTTGTCTACTAAACCCACCTTAGCAAGAAGTAATTTTGCTTTTTTTATGGCTTCTTCTTGACTTAAAATTCCTGTTTTAATGGGCGTTAAACATAAATTTTCCATAACATTTTTATTGGCAAAAAGATTAAAATGCTGAAATACCATGCTAACTTTTTGCCTGATCTTATTAATATCAATTTCTTTATCAAGTATGTTTTGCTTATTGATTAAAATTTCCCCACTATCAGCTAGTTCTAAGCGATTGATGCAGCGTAAAAATGTACTTTTTCCGCCTCCACTTGGACCTATGATAGCTATTACATCGCCTTTTGAGATTGTAGTGTTAATATTTTTTAAAACTTCTAATTCTCCATATTTTTTTTGTAAATTTTTAACTTCAATCATTTTTATTCATCCTAAGTTCAAGTTTTTTTGCAAAATAGCTAAAAATTTTTACACTTACATAATAAACAAGTCCAGTGAAAATAATAGGTTTTGGATTGTAAAGTACGGCTTGCAAGCTTTGACTTTGCATGGTAATATCAATAACACTAATAAATCCTACAACAGAAGTTTCCTTAAATAAAGAAATAAATTCATTAGCTAATGCAGGTAGAATGTTTTTAGTAGCCTGTGGAAGAATAATTTCTTTCATTGAAGTTTTGTAATCAAGTCCCATTGCTCTTGCAGCTTCCATTTGTCCCTTATCTACACTATTAATGCCACTTCTTACAATTTCTGCTATATAAGCCGAGCTATTAAGTCCTAGTGCAAGAATGGCTGCATAAAGGTTATCTATAAAAGTAAAAATTACAAAAGCAAAAATCATCAATTGTAAAATTACTGGTGTTCCTCGTATAATGTCTATATATTCATCTATAATAAAATTAAGCGTTTTAAATTTAGAGAAGTGTAAAATAGCTAAACTAAAACCAATAATCACTCCGATAATAACAGCGCAAGCAGTTAATAAAAGTGTAATAAGATAGCTTTTTAAATAAGCTTTTGCATTTTCTGTATAGCCATAGCTTACAACTCCACTAGGATCTTGAATTTTTAATATTTCTATTGGGAAAGAAAAATAGCCCCATAAAATAATAATAACAAAAAAAACAAAAATTTTTATATTTTTCTGATTCAATTTGCAAACCTTTTCAGAGAAATTATTTAAAAAAAGATTTTATAGAAATATCTTTGAATTTTCTCTAAAGATTTAAAAAAATGTGTTAGAATTTCCCAAAAATAAGGTTGTATTTATGGAAATTTTAGATTTCATTCTAATAGTTATTTTTGTGTTTTTAATGATTGTTTTGGTTATAGGTTTCAATCATCAAATGATGCAAAAAAACAAAGAAAGAGAAGAAAGATTTAAAAAATATAAAAAAGGAGAACAAAATGAGTAAAAAAGTATTAATTCCATTGGCTCAAGGTTTTGAAGAAGCTGAATTTATAGGAATTGCGGATGTTTTAAAACGAGCAAAAGAGTTAAATCCAGATTTGGAAGTTGTTATAGCTTCGTTAAACAGTGAGTTATTGGTAAAAGGTGCTAATAGCATTAGTATAAAAGCAGATTGTTCTATAGAGGATGTTGATATAGAAAATTTAGATGCTATTGCTTTGGCGGGTGGCTTTGAAGGTATGATGAATCTTAAGAATTCAAATGTTATTTTAAATATCATTAAACAACTTCATAGCAAAAATAAAATTGTTGCCGCAATCTGTGCTTCTCCTATAGTTTTAAATGAAGCAGGTGTTTTAGAGGGCGAGTTTGCTTGTTATCCTAGTTGTGAAGTTGGACTTAATGGAAATCGTGTTAACAAGGCTGTAGTTGTAAATAAAAATGTTATAACTTCAGCAGGTCCAGCTACGGCAATTCTTTTTGGTTTAGAACTAGCTAAAAAGTTATGCGGTGATGAAATTTATCAAAAATTATATGAGGGAATGTTGCTACCTTTGACAAAATAGTTTAAATGGTAGTTTTTCTACCATTTAAACTAAAATAAAGCTTGAGGATTTTCTTTTTTTGTTTTTTCCTTAGGCAGTTCAAAACCTCCAAGCATATGAAAATGCAAATGAAAAACTTCTTGTCCACTATTTTTTCCACAGTTTGTTACCAAGCGATATCCACTTTTATCTACACCTAAAAGAACAGCTAATTCTTGTATGAAACTTGTCATTTTGGCCATAAGTTCAGGATCAAATTCTTGAAAGTCTTTAAAATATTTTTTAGGGATTATAAGTATATGTATGGGTGCTTTGGGTGCAATATCATGAAATGCTAGAAAATCGTCACTTTCAAGCACTTTATTGCATGGAAGTTTACCTTCAACTATGAGTTCAAAAATTGTTTTTTCTTGCATTATTTATCCTTTTTTATTGTTGGTTTGATACAATTATATCTTTAAAGTTTGGTTTTTATGCTGAATTTAAAATAGTTTTTAATAGAATTAGAACTTGAAATATTTTATTTAAGGTAAGAAAATTGCAAAATTTTATAGAACAGATTCAAAAATGTGAGAATTTAAATGATTTGGAAGCCATTAGGATTTCCGTTCTTGGAAAAAAAGGTATTTTAACAGAAGGCTTTACAAAGCTTAAAGAGTTAGAAGATGAGGCGAAAAAAGAATTTGCTGCTAAATTAAATGCACAAAAAGAAATATTTAATGAGGCTTATTTAGCCAAATTTAAAGATTTGGAAAATCTTGCTTTAGAAGAAAGAATGAAACAAGATGCTTTAAATTTTAACTATTTTGATGAAAGTATTACAACAGGTGCCTTGCATCCTGTTATGAGCACCATGGATAAAATCATAGAATATTTTATAGCTTTGAATTTTAGCATAGAAAAAGGGCCTTTAATAGAAGATGACTTTCATAATTTTGAAGCGTTAAATTTACCTAAATCTCACCCCGCAAGAGATATGCAAGATACCTTTTATTTTGATGATAAAAGGCTTTTAAGAACACAAACTTCGCCAGTGCAAATACGGACAATGCTTGCACAAAAACCTCCTATTAGGATGATAGCCCCTGGTGCTGTATTTAGAAGAGATTTTGATATTACGCATACTCCTATGTTTCATCAAGTTGAAGGCCTTGTGGTGGAAGAAGGGCAAAAGGTTAGCTTTGCAAATTTAAAAAGTGTATTGGAAGATTTTTTGCGTTATATGTTTGGAGATGTGAAAGTTCGTTTTCGTCCAAGTTTTTTCCCATTTACAGAACCTTCTGCTGAAGTTGATATTTCTTGTGTATTTTGCAAAGGAAAGGGTTGTAGAGTTTGCAAACATACAGGTTGGCTTGAAGTTTTAGGATGTGGAATAGTTGATCCTAATGTTTATAATTTTGTTGGTTATGAAAATGTAAGTGGTTATGCTTTTGGATTGGGAGTAGAACGTTTTGCAATGCTTTTGCATCAAATTCCAGATTTAAGATCTTTATTTGAAGGTGATTTGAGATTATTGGAGCAGTTTAGATGATAATTACTAAAAGTTGGTTGAATGATTGGTTAGAACTTGAAGAAATAAGTTCAGATAAAATAGCTAAAACTTTAAACTCTATAGGTATAGAAGTTGATAGGGTTGGCGCTTTAAAGGCTCCAGATAAAGTTGTTGTAGGCTATGTTAAGGAAAAAATTAAACATGAAAATTCAGATAAATTAAGCATTTGTCAAATTGATATCGGAAGTGAAACCTTGCAAATTGTCTGCGGTGCTGCGAATGTTGATGCAGGACAATTTGTAGCTGTTGCAACTAAAGGTGCTATCATGCCAAACGGTATGGAAATAAAAGAAGCAAAATTGCGAGGAGTGGATTCTTGTGGTATGCTTTGTTCTAGTTTAGAACTGGGTTTTGAAAAAATCAATGAAGGAATTATGCTTTTAGATGAGAGTATAGGGAAATTAGAACTTGGGAGACCTTTAAATACTTATGAAATTTTTAATGATGAGCTAATAGAAGTGGAACTTACTCCTAATAGGGGTGATTGTTTAAGTATTTATGGTATAGCTCGTGATTTAGCCGCAGCTTTAAATTTAAATTTAAAAGAACCAAAACCATTTAAAGAAAGTGAAAATGTTTTAGGTATCGGTAGAATTTTGCGCTTAGCAGCTGAGAAAGAACTTAATGGACTTTATAATTATCGAGCCATAGAGCTAAAAGAAGAAATTCAAACAAATTTATTGCTTAGTTTAAGACTTGCTCAAATTGAAAGTTTGGGAAAAAATTCCATAGAAAATTTATTAAATTATGCAACGCATTCAACTGGTGTTCTTTTTAATGCTTATGATTTAAGTAGTTTTTCTGAAAAAGATGAAGAATTTACCATTAATTTAAGCAAGCAAGTGCATGGAGAAACAAAAGTATCTTGCAAAGATAAACTTTTAAGCTTTAGCGGAATTTTCCAAAATAATGAAAGTAGATGTAAAGATGATTCTAAAATAATTATTATTGAGGCTAATTATACCGATCCATTGGTAATTGCAGATGCTAAAATATATTATAAAGATCAAGATGAAAAAATGCTTTATAGAAGTTTTAGGGGAAGTGAACCTAAATTAAATTTAGGAATGGATTTTTTGCTTGGTATTTTTGAGCAGATTCCAAATCTTGTTATTTATAGTTCTTCTCAACAAATTTTAACTGACAAAGAATTACCAATCATACCAATAAGTATTGAAGGTATTAGCGATATAATAGGACAAAATGTTGATAAAGATGAAGTATTAAAAATATTAAAGAAATTAGGTTTTGAGCTCATACTTTCAGGTGAAGGGCTTATAAATGTTAAAGCACCTTTACATCGTCCTGATATTAAAAATTTATCAGATATTTGCGAGGAAGTTGTAAGAATTATAGGTATTGATAATATTGCTTCCAAGGGTTTAGAATTTATAGAAAAAAATCGTTTAAATTCTGCATATAAAAATTATATTGAGTTTTTAAATTTAAGAAAAAGAGCAGTAGCTAGTGGTTATTTTGAAAGCTTACATTATGTTTTGGATAATGGAGAAGAACTTAAAAGATTAGGTTTTGACTCTGTTAAATTAAAACTAATCAATCCAATTACAGCAGAACTTAATACTTTAAGAACAACCCTTTTAAATCATTTGTTAAATGCAGCAAGTTTAAATGCAAAAAATTCTAAAAAAATTATTAAACTTTTTGAATTAGGGGCTGTTTTCAATGTTAATAATCAAGAATTAAATCGTATTGCATTTATCCATTCTGGCTTAAAAGAAGAAGCTAAAATTTCCAACAAGGCCAAACCTGAATCGGTGCAATTTTATGATTTTCTTTTAGATATTAAAAATATTATAGGTGATTTTAAACTAAAATCATCAAAATATAATATTTTAAGCCCTTATGAACAAGCAGATATTTATCTATCGGATATTAAAGTAGGTTTTATAGGCCGTTTGCATTTAAAAATAGAAAATGAGAGAGATTTACCAAAAACATATATTTGCGAACTTGATTTAGATTTAATCAGGCAAGATTTTAAAATAGCTAAGCCTTACTCCAAATTCCCAGCTATCACTAGAGATCTTAGCGTGTTAATACCTAAAGGTTTTGAATACAATCAGATTAAAAATTGTATCGAAGAATTGAATTTAGAAATACTTGAAAATTTTCGTTTAGTTGATATTTATAGTGATGAAAACCTTAAAGAATTTTATAGCATTACTATAAGTTTTTCTTTTAGGGATATAAATAAAACTCTAGAAGATAATCAAGTGAATGAATGTATGGATAAAATTTTAAATACTCTTAAAAATTTGGGTCTTGATTTAAGATGAAAATTTACAAATTGCAAACTCCTGTAAATGCTATACTTGAAAATATAGCAGCAGATAAAAGCATATCTCATCGTTTTGCTATATTTTCGCTTTTAACACAAGAAGAAAATAAGGCTCAAAATTATCTCTTAGCTCAAGATACTTTAAACACTCTTGAAATTATAAAAAATCTTGGAGCTAAAATTGAACAAAAAGATTCTTGCGTCAAAATTATACCCCCTAAAGAAATTTTATCTCCAAATTGTATTTTAGACTGCGGAAATTCAGGAACTGCTATGCGTTTGATGATAGGATTTTTAGCAGGAATTTCTGGTTTTTTTGTTTTAAGTGGAGATAAGTATTTAAACAATCGTCCTATGAGAAGGATAAGCAAACCACTTACTCAAATAGGCGCTAGAATTTATGGAAGAAATGAGGCAAATTTAGCTCCACTTTATATAGAAGGTCAAAAATTAAAAGCTTTTAATTTTAAAAGCGAAATTTCTTCGGCTCAAGTTAAAACAGCTATGATTTTATCTGCTTTTAGGGCTGATAATGTATGCACTTTTAGTGAAATTTCTCTTAGTCGAAATCATAGTGAAAACATGCTAAAGGCTATGAAAGCTCCAATAAGGGTTAGTAATGATGGCTTAAGTCTTGAAATAAATCCTTTAAAAAAACCTTTAAAAGCTCAAAATATAATCATTCCTAATGATCCTTCTTCGGCTTTTTATTTTGTTTTAGCAGCTATTATTTTACCTAAATCTCAAATTATTTTAAAAAATATTTTGCTTAATCCTACTCGTATAGAGGCATATAAAATTTTGCAAAAAATGGGTGCCAAACTTGAAATGACAATAACTCAAAATGATTTTGAAACTATTGGTGAGATCAGGGTGGAGTCTAGCAAGCTTAATGGCATAGAAGTTAAAGATAATATCGCTTGGTTAATAGATGAAGCGCCTGCTTTGGCTATAGCTTTTGCTTTGGCTAAGGGTAAATCTAGTTTAATAAATGCTAAAGAATTACGCGTTAAAGAAAGCGATAGGATTGCTGTGATGGTTGAAAATCTAAAGCTTTGTGGTGTTGAAGCTAGAGAACTTGATGATGGTTTTGAAATAGAAGGTGGATGCGAACTAAAATCTTCAAAAATTAAAAGCTATGGAGATCACCGTATTGCTATGAGTTTTGCTATTTTAGGTTTGCTTTGTGGAATCGAGATTGATGATAGTGATTGTATAAAAACTTCTTTTCCAAATTTTATAGAGATTTTATCAAATTTAGGAGCTAGGATTGATTATTGAATTAGCAAAAAACTATGGTTTTTGTTTTGGTGTTAAAAGAGCTATTAAAAAAGCAGAACAAATAAAAGATGCTGCAACTATAGGCCCTCTTATTCACAATAACGAAGAAATTTCTCGTTTGCAAAAAAATTTTAATGTCAAAACTTTGGAAAATATACAAGCTTTAAGTAATGAAAAAAAGGCTATTATAAGAACTCATGGTATTACAAAGCAAGATTTAGAAGAATTGAGAAAAAAAGATATAGAAATTTTTGATGCCACTTGTCCTTTTGTTACAAAACCACAACAAATTTGCGAGCAAATGAGTAAGGAGGGTTATGAAGTTGTTATTTTTGGAGATGAAAATCATCCCGAAGTTAAAGGAGTCAAAAGTTATGTAAGTACAAAAGCTTATGTAGTTTTGGATAAAAAAGAACTTCAAAATATAAAACTTCCTAATAAAATAGCTGTAGTAAGCCAAACAACTAAGAAGCCTGAGCATTTTATGGAGATAGTAAATTTTTTAATACTTAAAACCAAAGAAGTAAGAGTTTTTAACACTATATGTGATGCAACCTTTAAAAATCAAGATGCCATTAAAGAACTCTCGCTTAAAAGTGATGTTATGGTTGTTGTAGGGGGTAAAAACTCAGCCAATACAAAACAACTTTTTTTAATTGCAAAAACCAATTGTGAAGATAGCTATCTAATTGAAACCGAAGAAGAGTTAAAAAAAGAATGGTTTTTGGATAAAAAACATTGCGGCATTAGTGCAGGTGCTAGTACTCCTGATTGGATCATACAAAAAGTTATCGCCAAAATAAAAAAATTTAAAATTAATTAAAAAATGTTTTCAAATAGAATAAAAAAGTCAAAAATTTAAAAAAAATTAACAAAAATAAAAAAACTTAACACTAATTAAAGAAAAATAAGGTAAAATCAATCAATTTCTAAAAATTATTTTAAAGGACCATAATGAGCGAGGTGAACAAAAAAGTTCAAGGCGGCGTAGATGATTATCTTGAGGAAGAAGATTTTGGACAGCTTTTAGAAGCTTTTGATAAATCAAGAGAAGAGGCTACAACAGAGGGTGTGATTGTAGAGATCAAAAATGATGAAGTTTATGTAGATATAGGTAAAAAATCTGAAGGTATTTTAGCTCTTAGCGAAATACAAGATGACAATTCTAAGCTATTATTTAATGTAGGCGATGGTATTAAAGTTGCTGTTATGGGTTCTCGTGGTGGCAGATCTTTACTTTCTCATAAAAAAGCTTTGAGAAAAGAAAAAGTTATCGAATTTATTAAAAACTATCAAGAAAATCAAGATGATATTTTTACCGTAAAAGTAGTTGGAAAAAATAAAGGCGGATTGATAGTTGTTGATGAAAATGATGTTGAATTTTTCTTACCAAAATCTCAATATGGCTTCAAAGAAACAAATAATATTATAGGCAAAACGTTTAAAGTTAAAATTATTAAAATCGACAAAGATGAGCAAAGTATCATTGTTTCTCGTAAAAAAACTTTAGATGACGAGAGAAGAAAACGCAAAGAATTGATCAATAATGTAGCACAACAAGAAGATTTAATTGAAGGTATTGTGAAAAAAATTACTACTTATGGTATGTTTGTGGATGTAGGAGGTGTTGATGGTCTTGTTCATTACAGCGAAATTTCTTACAAAGGACCTGTAAATCCTGGAACACTTTATAAAGAGGGTGATAAGGTTCCAGTTAAAGTTATAAAGTATGATAAAGAACGCAAACATTTATCCTTGTCTATAAAAGCGGCTTTACCCGATCCATGGAGCGAGATAAAAGATACTCTTGATGTAGGTGATACCATTAAAGTAATAGTATCAAATATAGAGCCTTATGGTGCTTTTGTGGATTTAGGAAATGATATAGAAGGATTTTTACATATCAGTGAAATTTCTTGGGATAAAAATATTAAAAATCCAAAAGATTATATCAACAAAGGTCAAGAAATTGATGTTGAAGTAATTGAAATCAATCCAAATGAAAGACGCTTAAGAGTTTCTTTAAGAAATTTACTTTCTAGACCTTTTGATGAATTTATGAAATCTTACAAAATTGCGGATGTGGTTGAAGGAGAAATTACCTCGGTAACTTCTTTTGGTGCGTTTGTTAAACTTGGCGGTATTGAAGGTCTATTGCATAATGAAGATGCTTCTTGGGATAGAAACGATAAATGTAAAGACAAATTCTCTCAAGGGGATAAAATCAAGGTAAAAATTATCAAAATAGATGAAGAAAACCAAAAAATATCATTAAGCACAAAAGAATTAAACAGTTCTCCAGTGCAAGAATATGCCAAAATTCATAAAGTCGGCGATATTGTAAAAGGCACTATCCGTGATATTAAAGATTTTGGTGTTTTTGTAGAGCTAAGTAAAAATGTTGATGCTTTAATTCATAAAGAAGATATAAGCACTTCTATGCTTGAAAATTTAAAAATTGGCGACGATATTGAAGCTGCTATAGTTTTTATTGATGAAAAGAAAAATAGAATTCGCCTAAGTGTCAAAAATCTTGTTAGAATGAAAGAAAGAGAAGTTCTTAATGAAATCAATAATGATGATAAAGTAACTTTAGGTGATATCATTAAAGATCAGCTAGCTTAATGAAAAAATACATTACAATAAGCATTTTGAGTATTTTATTACTCATTTTGCTTGCTGTTGTTTTTACATTGCTTTGGCAATTTAAAGCTAATGTAAATTTCATTCCACAATTTGCTAAAGATACAAATACGCAGCCAAGCATTCAAACCCAAAATCAAGATCTTTCATGGCAAGAAGAATTAGCAAAATGGCCTACAAGAGATTTTACCCCAGCAGCAGAAAAATTTACCTTATATTTTGATGCAGATACTAGCGAGCTTAAGGAGAAAAATAAATATTATCAGCTTATAGTTGGAAAATATGATATTTATTCTATGTTTTGCTTAAGGCAGACTTTAAATTCTTTTAATGTGAAGTATTTTCTTCTTAAATCTGGCGATAGTCCAGAAATCTTTTTGGATACAGGTAATGAAAAACTTATAGATGATATTATCAAAGAATTAAAAAAATATAAAATAAATACAGAAGTAAAGGAAATTTGGTTATGAAAAAAAAGATTATAGTGTGTGATGCTATTTTGGATAAAGGTGTCGATATTCTAAGAAAAGCTGAAGATATTGAGCTTATAGAAGCTGCAAAATTTCCAAAAGATGAACTTATGCAAATGCTAAGCGATATTGAAGTTGCGATTACTAGAAGTTCTACGGATGTAGATGTAAATTTTTTAAATCATGCCAAAAAATTAAAAGCGCTTGTGCGTGCTGGGGTGGGTGTAGATAATGTTGATATTCCAGAGTGTTCTAAACGAGGAGTGATTGTGATGAATGTCCCAACTGCAAATACTATTGCCGCAGTTGAACTAACAATGGCACATCTTTTAACATCAGCTAGAAGCTTTGTCAATGCTCATAATTTTTTAAAAATTGAAAGAAAATGGGAAAGAGAAAAATGGTATGGCATTGAATTGATGAATAAAACGCTAGGGGTTATAGGTTTTGGAAATATAGGTTCAAGAGTAGCTATCCGTGCTAAAGCATTTGGTATGAAAATTTTAGCCTATGATCCGTATATTTCTGCTTCTAAGATTACAGATTTAGATATGGAACAAGCAAAAAATTTGGATGAAATTTTAGAAAAAAGTGATTTTATTACCATTCACACACCAAAAACCAAAGAAACCAATGGTATGATAGGAAAGCAAGAAATTGCAAAAATGAAAGATGGAATAAGATTAATAAATTGTGCTCGCGGAGGATTATACACAGAAGAGGCTTTATATGAAGGTTTAAAAAGTGGTAAAATAGCATGGCTTGGTATAGATGTGTTCGATAAAGAACCCGCAACCAATCATCCTCTTTTAGACTTTGAAAATATTTCAGTTACTTCTCACCTAGGAGCAAATACTTTAGAAAGTCAAGACAATATCGCAAGAGAAGCTTGTGAGCAAGCATTAAGTGCAGCACGAGGCGTGGCTTATCCTAATGCCTTAAATTTACCAATTAAAACTGAAGACTTACCACCTTTTGTAGCTCCTTATATAGAACTTGTTTCTAAAATGGCTTTTTTAGCTGTTCAAATTGATAAAAATCCTATAAAAAGTATTAAATTAGAGGCTGAAGGAATTATTGGTGAGTATGCAAATTCTATGCTAACTTTTGCAGCTGTTGGTGCTTTGGGTGGAATTTTAGGAGAGAAAATTAATTATGTTAATGCAGAATTTGTTGCCAAAGAAAAAGGAGTTGAATTATCTTGCGAAACTCTTCCAAATAGTGGTTATAATAATAAACTTAGCGTTAAAATTATCACCGAAAATTCAAATATCAGTGTTTCAGGAACAGTGTTTAATGAAAATGAACAACGCATAGTTGGATTAAATGGCTTTAAAACTGATTTTAAGCCAAAGGGAAAAATGATTATTTTTAAAAACAAAGACATACCAGGAGTTATAGCTAAAATCAGTTCCGTTTTGGCAGCTAAAAATATCAACATAGCTGATTTTAGGCTTGGTAGAGATGGTTTTGGGTATGCTTTGGCTGTTGTTTTGATTGATGAAAAAGTTCAAAAAGAAGTATTAGATGAACTAAAACAATTAGAGGCGTGTGTATTTGTCCAATATGTTGAAATTTAAAATTTTAATTATAGAAGATGATATAGATTTAAACGAACTGCTTGTTTTAAAGTTAAAATCTAGTGGTTATGAAGTTATATCTTTAGCGGATTTTTTTGGAGTTGAAGATTTGCTCGATAATGAGCAAATTGATCTTTTAATAGTCGATAGAAATTTGCCCAGTGGAGATTCTTTAGAAAAAATTCAAGATTTAAGAGAGCAAGGATATAAAGAAGCAGTTATTTTTCTTACAGCCAAGGCTTTACATCAAGATTTACTCGAAGGCTTTGAAAGTGGTTGTGATGATTATGTTTGTAAACCTTTTGATTTCAATGAGCTTTTGCTTCGCATTAAAGCAATTTTAAAACGCCATAAAAAAGAAGAAGAAAAACTATCTTTTGGTGATTTTATTTTAGATTTGGTTAGTTATGAATTCTTTTACAAAAATCAAAAATTAGAAATCTCAAATCTTGACCATGAGCTTTTAAAATGTTTTTTTGAAAATCCAAATACCTTGCTTACTAGACAATTTTTAAGCGAAAGTGTTTGGAAAGATGATACTACAAGTGATAAAACAATCAATATAGCTCTAACAAGACTTAGAAATAAATTTCCAAAACTAAAAGATCATATTATAAGTGTTAGGGGTATTGGCTATAAATTATGCTAAAAACTAAAAATATTTTTATAGTTTTTTTTGTTGTATTGGCTTTGATTTTTGGGTTTATTTTTTATACTTTTACTAATTCTTATCTTAATTTCTTGCTTATAAAACAATATGAACAAAAAATCAAAAGCCTTGATGATATTTTAAAATTTTCTCTCTTAGAGCATTTAAATGATGCTAATATCAAGGATTTTGCTAAAGATACTAGGGCTGATTTTATTATCCTAAACAATGATATGAAAATAAGTTCTGTAAAAAATCCTGATTTTTTTTCTAATCTTAAAGAAGGAGAAATTTTAAATTTCAATTCAAAAAAAATTCTCACTAAAAGCTTTATTTACAAAGGATATAAATATATTATTATTGTTTATCCTCGTTTTTTAGATTTAGAACTTTTTTGGACAAAAATGGCAATCGGTTTTGGAGTATGCTTGCTGTTTGTTTTTATTTTAATGTTGTTGTTAAGTAGAAGAATAGAGAAAAATTTTAATAAAATTTTGGATTTTTTGGATTCTATAGGGGATCATAAAGTTGTTATATTAGAAAAAGGAATGTTTAAAGAATTTAATTTACTAAATGAGAAACTTTTAAAAACTAAGGATAAAATTCTAAAGAATACCCAAAAAAATAAAAAACAAAGCGATAAAATCACTTTAAAAAATACTCAGCTTGCTAGCGTGATTTCTGCTATTTCTCATGAGCTTAAAAATCCATTAAGCGTGATTGATCTTAGCTTAGAGATGCTAAAAGATGAGAAATTGGAAGATAAAAAATTAAAAAAGGAATTACTAGAAAAAATTTCACGTCAAAGCGTTAAACTTAATGCTTTAACCCATAAGCTTAATTTTGTTTTTAATCTTAATAGTGAAGCCTTGCAGATGCAAGAATTTGATCTTTTTTCTCTATGTGAAAAAATCACTAAAAACCCAGGCTTTGAAAGAGTTGCATTGCAAGGTAAAAGCACGAAAGTTAAGGCTGATGAATTTTTAATCGAGCAAGTGATTATAAATTTGCTTTCTAATGCTTTAAAATATAGTCAAAAAGAAGTCATTTTAACGGCAAGAGATCAAAAGATAATAGTGCAAGATTTTGGAAAAGGCATAGAAGAAGATAAAATAAAATTGATTACAAAAAAATTTTATAAAATTGATGTAAAAAGTGATAATTCTTTTGGTTTGGGACTTTTTTTAGTAAAGAAAATTTTAAATATACATAAAAGTTATCTTGAAATTTCTAGCACTTTAGGTTATGGTTCTAGTTTTAGCTTTAAACTCAGTCAAGGATAAAAAATGGCTCTTATAGATTTAATTGAAGCTTCAAAAAAATTTGGAGACAAAATAGTTTTAAATGAAGTAAATTTTAGCGCAAACGAGGGAGAAAAGATTGCTATTATAGGCAAAAATGGAGAAGGAAAATCTACTTTTTTAAAAACGCTTTTAGGCACACTTCCTTTAGATAGCGGTAGAATAATAAGACAAAATGGAAAAAGCATAGCCATGCTTTCACAAACCGTTGATTTTAATGCAAATTTAAGCGTAAAAGAAGCCATCAAGCAAGAGCTTGTAGAAATTTACAATACCTTAGAAGAATATGAAATACTGCATAAAAAATTAGAAGAAGATCCTAGTAATAAAGATTATCTTCAAAAAATAGATACGCTTATGACTTTGATTGATAGTAAAGATGCTTGGAGTATAGAATCTAAAATAATACGCGTTTTAAAAGAATTTAGTTTACTTGAGTATGAAAATCGCATTATATCTACTTTAAGTGGTGGAGAAATACGCCGCGTTGGGCTTTGCATACTTTTACTAAAAAATCCTGATATTTTATTGCTTGATGAACCAACTAATCATTTAGATGTATATATGACAAGCTTTTTGGAAGAATTGCTAAAAAATTCAAAGATGTGTGTGATTTTTATTTCCCATGATAGATATTTTATTGACGCTATAGCACACAAGTGTGTAGAAGTAGAGCAGGGTAAGCTTAGTATTTTTAAAGGCGGATATGCAAACTATTTAGAGAAAAAAACACAAATTTTGCAAAGCCTTGCTAAGAGCCATGAAACTCTTTTAAAGCAATTAAAAAGCGAAGAAGAATGGCTTAGAAGAGGGGTTAAAGCAAGACTTAAAAGAAATGAAGGACGAAAAGAACGCATTTTTAAAATGCGTGAAGAAGCGAAAAAAAATCCTGGGGCAATCAAACGCTTAAAACTTGAAATTTCAAGAGCGGCTTTAAATTTTAATGGAGAAAAAACGATCAATCGTAAAAAAATGCTTTTTGAGCTTAAAAATATAAGCAAAAATATAAACAATAAAAATCTTTTTAAAGATTTTTCAACGCGTATTTTACAAGGTGAACGCATAGCTATCGTAGGAAGAAATGGTTGTGGAAAATCAACATTGTTAAAAATTCTTCTAGGGCAAATAAAACAAGATAGCGGTGAAATAAAACGCGGAGAGCTTAAGATAGGATATTTTGATCAGGCTAGAAGCTTGGTAAATTCTGATAAAAGCTTGCTTGAAATTTTTTGTCCCAATGGTGGAGATAGGGTTGAAGTTCGTGGTAAAAATATGCATGTTTATGGATATTTGAAAAATTTTCTATTTCCTAAGGAATTTTTAGATAAAAGCGTGGCTCTTTTAAGTGGTGGAGAGAAAAATCGCGTTGCTTTAGCCTTGCTTTTTACTAAAGAATATGATGTTTTGATTTTAGATGAGCCAACTAATGATCTTGATATAGCTACGATTAATATATTAGAAGAATACTTACTTAGTTTTGAAGGGGCTATTTTGCTAGTATCACACGATAGATATTTTGTTGATAAAATCGCAACAAAACTTTATGCTTTTGAGGGAAATGGATATATAAATATTTTACACACTCTTTATACTGAATATCTTGAAAATGAAAAAGAAATTGAAGAATTGGATAATTTTGCTTTAGAGCTTCAAACCCAAGAGCAAAATAATAACCAAAAAGAAAAAAGCTCCAAAAAATTGAGCTACAAAGAAAATGAGATATTAAAAAACCATCCTGAAAAAATAGATTTTTTAGAGCAAAAGATAGCTAAATTAAATCAAGATTTATCCGATCCAAATGTATATCAAGAAATAGGTATTAACAAGCTTTATCAAGAGCTTGAAGTAATGCAAAAAGAACTTGAAATTCTAGAAAATGAGTATTTTTTAGTATTAGAGAAAAGCGAGAATTTATAATTAAAGAGATTTTATATTTTTTATTCTATGGAGCGGGAAACGAGATTCGAACCCGCGACCCCAACCTTGGCAAGGTTGTGCTCTACCCCTGAGCTATTCCCGCAAAAAATAAGTGGTGCCCGAGGTCGGACTCGAACCGACACAAGGTTGCCCTTACCAGATTTTGAGTCTGGCGCGTCTACCAGTTTCACCACTCGGGCTCATTTTATAAGATTTAAAGCTAAAATTATACTTTTTTAGGCTAAAAAATACTTTAAAAATAAAAAGTATTTTCAAAAAGACAATATAAAATTATATAATTTAAATTTTTGGAACAGTTATTGCTTTTGTTTATTAGCAATGTTTGAAAAGATTTTAACTTTAATACTTTAGAGGAAAAAAATGAGAATTACAAATAAACTTAACTTCACAAATAGTGTGAATAATTCTATGGGCGGTCAAAGTGCTTTATATCAGATATCTCAACAACTTGCTTCAGGTTTGAAAATACAAAATTCATATGAAGATGCAAGCACTTATATAGATAATACGCGTCTTGAATATGAAATTAAAACATTAGAACAAGTAAAAGAATCAACAAGTAGAGCTCAAGAAATGACTCAAAATAGTATGAAAGCTTTACAAGATATGGTTAAACTTCTTGAAGATTTTAAAGTTAAAGTAACCCAAGCTGCAAGCGATAGCAATTCTCAAACCTCAAGAGAAGCTATAGCAAAAGAACTAGAACGTATAAAAGAAAGCATAGTTCAGCTTGCAAATACCAGTGTTAATGGTCAGTATCTTTTTGCAGGTTCTCAAGTTGCAAACAAACCTTTTGATTCTAATGGAAATTATTATGGAGATAAAAATAATATTAATGTAGTAACTGGAGCTGGAACTGAAAGCCCATACAATATACCAGGTTGGGATTTATTTTTTAAAGCAGATGGAGACTATAAAAAACAAATAAGCACTAATGTTAGTTTTACAGATAATCGTTGGGATTTAAATAAAGACCCTGATAAAACTAAATATCTCACAGGAGATTCTAAATGGCAACAACTTATCGGACAGGGTTATGTAAAAGATAATAGCTTAGATGCTGACAAAGACTTTGAGTATGATGATAGCAAACTAGATTTTCCTCCAACAACTCTTTATGTTCAAGGAACCAAGCCTGATGGAACAAGTTTTAAAAGTGCTGTACTCGTCAAACCCGAAGATACTTTAGAAGATGTAATGGAAAATATTGGAGCTCTTTATGGTAATACTCCAAATAATAAAGTAGTAGAAGTAAGTATGAATGATAGTGGTCAAATTCAAATTACAGATCTAAAGCAAGGTAATAATAAACTCGATTTTCATGCTGTAGCTTTCACACCACAAGCTGATACCAAAGATGAACTTAAAAATATTATTGAAGCTGCTAATCAAGAGGGTATTTCAATGAATGAAGTTACAAATAGGGTTATGCAAGCTGCTACGGCTGCTCCTAGTAATGGAGATATAACAAAATTAAACAACCCTGTAACTGTAACAATCAACAATCAACAATTCACAATCGATTTAAAACAAACTGATTTTATCAAAAGTAAAATGACAGATACAGATGGAAATGCTGCTAATGGAGCTGATTACGATAATGTGTATTTTGAAAAAAATGGCAATACTGTTTATGGTAATGTTTCTCAAGTTATCAAAGGAAGCAATGCTTATGCCACTGATTCAACCAAACTTAGCGAGGTAATGGCAGGAGATAGCCTAAATGGTACTACTTTAAATTTAAAAGTCAATTCCAAAGGTGGAAATTCTTACGATGTTACTATAAATTTACAAACTTCAACTGTAAGCTATCCTGATCCTAATAATCCAGGTCAAACCATAAGCTTTCCTATTATGCATACTAATCCTGCAACTGGAAATAGTGGGGTTGTTACAGGATCAAATGATATTACTTATGGTCAAATTAATGATATTATAGGTATGTTTGCTGCAGATAAAATTCCTACAACAACCATACAAGCCAATAATGGTCAAATTAATAATGCAGATTATACCCAAATACAACAACTCATGAAAGATTCACAAGCTACTGTTGATGTAAGTATGGATTATAAAGGTCGTATTAGTGTTACTGATAAACTTTCTTCAGGCACTAATATAGAAATTTCTCTTAGTGATTCTCAAAGTGGCCAATTTCCAGCACCTCCTTTTACCACAACTTCTACTGTACAAAATGGTCCAAATTTTAGTTTTAGCGCGAATAATTCTTTAACTATAGATGAGCCAAATGTGGATATTATTAAAGATTTAGATTCAATGATTGATGCTGTTTTAAAAGGCAATATGAGAGCAGACTCCGAAAGTGAAAACCCTAGAAATACAGGTATGCAAGGAGCTTTAGAAAGACTTGATCATTTAGCAGATCATGTTAGCAAGCTTAATACAACTATGGGAGCATATCATAATACTATCGAAGGTGTTAATACACGCACATCCTTTTTAAGCGTTAATGTCCAAAGTATAAAATCAAATGTGATTGATGTAGATTATGGTGAGGCAATGATGAATTTAATGCAAGTTCAACTTGCATATCAAGCTTCTCTTAAAGCTAGTACAACAATTTCTCAACTTAGCTTATTAAATTATATGTAAAATTTTTTATGGTATAATTTGGCTTTGATTTTATTTTCAAGGAAAGAATATTAAAAAAGAAGCCATTTTTACCAGCTCCACGCTTGTTATTTTTTATCTTTGTCTTTGTATGCTAGCACCTGGCATGGGAGAATGGGTTTACAAGGCTAATTTATTTTTATTTGGAGAATTTGGGTATTATTATCCATTTTCTTTGCTTATATTAAATTATCTCTACTATAAAAAAAAATATAAAATAGAAAATTTTAAGCGTAGGGAGCTTTTTGGTTTTTCTTTGGCCTTTTTTTCTGCCTTGCTTTTATTTTCTGTCTTTTATAGAGAGTTTGGGTATATTTTAGAAATTGTATATGGATTTTTTTCTATAATCTTAGGGCGTACAGGGAGTGGAATTTTTGCTCTTTTACTTCTACTATTTTCTTTGGTTTTATTGTTTCCAAAATTTGCAAAAGAAATTTTAAAAATAGAATTAGATTTTACTTATTTATTAAAAATAGAGCAAGCTTTTAAATCTTTACTTATGCGTGTATTTGGTGGAGAAAACGAGAAAGAAGATGTAGGTAAATCAGAACCTATAGCTCCAAAATTAAATATTTTGCAAGATAGTATTTATGGAAATTTACAAATAAACAAAAAAGGGGAAACCAATAACTTAGAACAGATAATTAAAGATAGCAATATCAATGCAAGTAAAAATTCAATTACCACGGCCAAGGAAAATTTTGAAAAACTAAAAAATCAAATTTTAGATGAAACCATAGAGATTGATAAACAAAGTTTAAAAGAATCAAGAAGTTTTGTTTATGAGCATTCTCAACAAGTGCGAAATTTCGCACAAAAGGCTAGTAAAATGAGCATTAGTCTTGATGAAGATTTTAATTTTATTTCAGAAGAAGAGGTAGATATGATTCCTGAACGTTTTTTAAAACCTAAAAAACTTGAAGATATAAAGCAAATAGATACAAATAAAAATTTAGATGAGCCAAGTTATAAACGTAAAAATATTGAAATTCCAGTTTCTAATCAAGAAGTTAAACCAAAAATTTTTACAAAAGAGCTTGAACTTAGAGAGAATTTGATAAAAAAAGAAAAACTAGAACAAGAATACAAAGCCTATCAAAATGAAATTTTAGAAAATAAAGTAAAACAAGAAATTAAAAAATTAGAAGAATATGATGCGATAAATTCAAGCGATATTATAGAAGGGAATAAATATAGTTTTAATAGCCCAAAAACAATTAAAACAGAAACAGAAGAATCAGACAAAATAAATGAAAATAAAAATCTAGATAAAGCAGACAATATCTTTGAATTTGCTCCCATTGTAGAAGAGTTAAATCATCCTTATATAGAACCTACTCCTATAAAAAATATAAATGAAATAGTTATAGAAGAAAAAAATACACTCGATTTTATCCAAAATACAGAAACTAAAATCGATAATGAAAAAACAAATGATCAAGAAATTAAACTTCAAAAAGCAGTTTTAGCCAAAGAAATTGCTATTAACCAAGCTTTATTGCGTGAAATAGAGCAGGGCGAAGTAGAAAAACCAAAAGATTTCACCTTGCCGCCATTAGATTTTTTAGCTAATCCAAAAGAACACAAACAAGAAATCAATGAAAGTGAAATAGATAAAAAAATTTATAATCTTCTTGAAAAATTGCGTCGTTTTAAAATAGGCGGCGATGTTATAAGCACTTATGTTGGTCCTGTGGTAACTACTTTTGAATTTCGTCCTAGTGCAGATGTGAAAGTAAGTCGTATTTTAAATTTACAAGATGATTTAACTATGGCTTTAATGGCAAAATCAATCCGTATTCAAGCTCCAATACCAGGAAAAGATGTTGTAGGTATAGAAGTTCCAAATGATGAAATTCAAACCATTTATTTAAGAGAAATTTTACAAAGTGAAGTTTTTAAAAACGCTAAAAGTCCTTTAACCATAGCTTTAGGTAAAGATATAGTAGGCAATGCTTTTGTAACCGATCTTAAAAAACTTCCGCATTTACTCATCGCAGGAACGACAGGTAGTGGTAAAAGTGTGGGGATAAATTCTATGCTTTTAAGTCTTTTATATCGCAACTCTCCAAAAACCTTGCGTTTGATGATGATAGATCCTAAGATGCTTGAATTTAGCATTTATAATGACATTCCTCATCTTTTAACTCCTGTTATCACAGATCCAAAAAAAGCAGTCAATGCGCTTTCAAATATGGTAGCTGAAATGGAAAGACGCTATCGCTTAATGGCTGATGCAAAAACCAAAAATATAGAAAATTACAATGAAAAAATGAAAGAATTAGGCGGAGAAGAACTTCCTTTTATTGTAGTAATTATCGATGAACTTGCTGATTTGATGATGACTGCGGGTAAAGATGTAGAATTTTATATAGGAAGACTTGCGCAAATGGCAAGAGCAAGTGGAATCCACTTGATTGTAGCTACACAACGACCTTCTGTTGATGTTGTAACAGGACTAATTAAAGCGAATTTACCAAGTAGAATTTCTTATAAAGTAGGGCAAAAAATTGACTCTAAAGTTATTTTAGATGCTATGGGTGCTGAAAGTTTACTTGGAAGAGGGGATTGTTTATTTACTCCTCCTGGAACAAGCTCTATAGTGCGTTTGCATGCGCCTTTTGCAAGCGAATTTGAAATAGAAAAAATCGTGGATTTTCTAAAGGATCAACAAAGCGTAGAATATGATGAAAGCTTTTTAAAGGATCAACAAAGCGTAGGTGTTACAACAAATGAAAGCTTTGATGGGGAAGTAGATGAGCTTTATGAAGAAGCTAAAAGAGTAATCTTAGAAGATGGAAAAACAAGCATTTCTTATTTACAACGCCGTTTAAAAATCGGCTATAACCGCTCTGCAAATATTATTGAACAACTTACGCAAAACGGGATTTTAAGCGAACCTGATGCCAAAGGACAAAGGGAAATCTTGTAAGATTTTTCTTGTGTTTTTGATATATAAAACTGATTACAAAAGAAGAAATTTAAAAGGTAAAAGCCCCGTAAAAAGGGCTTAAAAATTATTTATCTCTAAGATTTAATTCAGTAATTAACTTACTATAAGAATTATAATCTTTTCTTTTAAGATAAGATAAAAGTCTTTTTCTTTGACCTACAAGTTTTAGAAGTCCTAATCTTGATGAAAAGTCTTTTTTGTAGATTTTTAAATGTTCTGTAAGTTCTGCAATTCTTGCAGTTAAAAGAGCTACTTGAACTTCTGTTGAACCAGTATCACCTGGTTTTTTAGCGAATTTCGCAACTATTTCTGCTTTTTTGGCCGAATCCAAAGCCATGATAGACCTCCTGATTGGTAAAATAATAAAATTAAAGAACTGTAATTTTATCTTAAAAAGCAAAAAATAAACTGAATTTATCTTTTTTAGAAGGTTTTGTCAAAATTTAAGTCTTTTTCTAAGAATTATTTATTATAATTACAGCTATTTCTGTAGTTATAACAAGGAGAATCTGTGCTATTTACCAAAGCTAGCGAATACGCTTTACTTTCTTTAATTTATATTTCTCAAAAAGAAACACCTCAAGATGTAGATTCTTTAGCTTTAGAGCTTGATATTCCTAAAAGTTTTTTAGCTAAAATTTTACAAACTTTAGCTAAAGATGGCTTGTTAAAATCCTTTAAAGGGGCAAAAGGTGGTTTTGTTTTAATCAAAGAACCAAGTCAATATACTATAAAAGAAATTGTTAATAGTGCTGAAAAAAAGGATATCAGTGTATTTGAATGCAGTGGTGGCACTTGTCCAAATAATAAAGAAGAAAATTGCACCTTAATGCCTATGTTAGTAAATTTACAAAATAAAGTAGATGAATTTTTAGATTCTATTACTTTAGAAGATATTATGAAAAATAATGGCAAAAAATAAAATAGTCGATTTAGTTTTTCCTTTCTTGGGGCCTTTAATCGCTCCTGTTTTAAAAGCTAAAAGCTTGACTATTGTTGGTTTTTTAGTTTGTATTTTAGCTATTATTATAGTTCCTTTACCAAGTCCTATTTTGGACTTTTTCTTGGCTTTAAGTATAGCTTTATCGGTATTAATTATTTTAATTTCTATTTATATACCCAAACCGACAGATTTAACAACTTTTCCAACTTTAATCTTGATTATCACTTTATTTAGGCTTTCATTAAATATAGCTACCACAAGGATGATTTTAAGCGAAGGGCAAAACGGCCCTGAAGCTGTGAGTGAGATTATAGCAGCATTTGGAGAATTTGTTGTTGGTGGAAATATGGTCATTGGCGTGATTGTATTTTGTATTTTAGTATTGATTAATTTCATGGTTGTAACAAAAGGTAGTACAAGGGTTTCTGAAGTACAAGCAAGATTTACACTTGATGCGATGCCGGGTAAACAAATGGCTATTGATGCGGATTTAAATGCAGGACTTATTGATGAACAAACCGCTAGAGCAAGACGTCAAGAAGTTATTGCTGAGGCAAACTTCTATGGTGCAATGGATGGTTCTTCTAAATTTATCAAAGGAGATGCTGTTGCAGGGATTATCATAACTATTATAAATATCATAGGTGGTTTTTTAATAGGATCTTTTCAGCACGATATGGCTTTAAGCGATGCTGCATCTACTTATACTATTTTAACCATAGGTGATGGACTTGTATCTCAAATTCCAGGACTTATTACTTCTACTGCAACCGCTATAATTATCACTCGTGCAAGCAAAGATGAGGAAAATTTTGCAGAAGGAACTTTAACTCAACTTTTAAGCGAATATCGCACGCTTTTAATAGTAGGTTTTGTACTTTTTATCTTTGCGTTAGTGCCTGGTTTGCCAACTTTATCCTTGGGCTTTATGGCTTTAGTATTTTTA
Organism: Campylobacter sp. BCW_6468; assembly: GCF_001762865.1. Taxonomy (NCBI): domain Bacteria; kingdom Pseudomonadati; phylum Campylobacterota; class Epsilonproteobacteria; order Campylobacterales; family Campylobacteraceae; genus Campylobacter; species Campylobacter sp. BCW_6468. Next base: position 52,320 of record NZ_MJXQ01000041.1, on the reverse strand, counting down.
AGCCTTGGCTATCTTACCAAGCAGGTTAAGGAAGGTAAAATTGATATAACTACAGTTAAAAAAAGCAAACCAAGTGCCGCAGCTGCATCTCAAAGTGGAGCAGGTGGGACAACGGCAGCGCCTGCTAAGAAAAGCGAAGAAGAAATTCTCAAAGAAGAAGAGCACAAGATTAACGATATACTCAAAGTTGAAATTTTAGAACTTGAACTTGGATACGGACTTATTAAGCTTGCTGAAAACGAACTTACAGAAAGAATTCGCTCAATGAGAAGAAGTATTGCTGAAAGTTTAGGATTTTTAATGCCAAAAATAAGAATAAGAGATAATTTAAGACTTAAACCAAATGAGTATAGTTTTAAACTCAAGGGCGTGTCTATAGCAAGTGCTGAAATTTATCCGGATAAATATTTAGCCATGGATAGTGGTTTTATCACAGAAGAGATAGAAGGGATTGCTACAAAAGAACCCGCTTTTAACTCTGATGCACTTTGGATTGATGCGAATTTAAAAGATGAAGCAACATTAAATGGCTATATAGTAATAGATCCTGCAAGTGTTATTTCAACACATATGAGCGAACTTATCAAAGCGCACGCAAGCGAACTTCTCACACGCCAAGAGGTACAAAATCTTCTTGATAAGGTTAAAAATGATTATCCAATCATCGTAGAAGGTGCTTTAGGTGTTGCATCTGTAAGTCTTATTCAAAAAATTCTCAAAGACTTGCTTAAGCATCACATACCAATTAAAGATATGCTTACTATTTTAGAATCTGTAAGCGATATAGCAGAAGTAAGCAAGAGTTTTGATATGATTATTGAACATGTAAGGGCGTCCTTGGCTAGGATGATTACAAATATGTATTTAGATGATAAAGGAAATTTGGATATTTTTATCTTAGACTCTGCTAGTTCTGCGGTTTTAATGGAAAATGTACAATTTAGAGATGGAAGTTATCACTTGCCTTTAAGTGTAGCTCAAACAGGTACTTTAGTAGATACTCTAAGGGCTGAAGTTGCCGCAGTAGCAAATGGTCGTATCAAGCCTTTTATACTTTGCGTTGAACCGCAGCTTAGAAAATTCATTGCTGATATTTGTTATAATTTTAGCATTAATATAGTAGTGTTAAGTTTTGCAGAAATTGCAGAAAATACAAATTTTAATACCGAGGGTATTATTAGGATAGAACTTTAAGGAATATAATGAAAATTTATCATCTTTCACATACAGATCTTGATGGCTATGCTTGTCAATTTATAGTAAATTTTTATTTTAAAAATGTGAAATTTTATAATTCTAATTATGGCAAAGAAATTAATGAAAATTTTAACTCTATTATAGGCGATATAGAAAAAGATGAAAATTTCGGAAAAGCTATTATTCTAATAACAGATTTAAATTTAAATTTAAATCAATGCGAAGAATTTGAAAAAATTTGCAAAGAGAAAAATACTAAAATTTTTCTTCTTGATCATCATCAAAGTGGCGAAGAATGTGCTCAAAAATATTCTTGGTATTTACTTGATTCTAAAAGATGTGCAACTAAAATCGTTTATGATTTTTTCTCTAAAATCTGTACTCCTGTTTTAGAACTTTCAAAATTTGTTGATGTGGTTAATGCTGTTGATATTTGGCTGAGCGAGGATGAAAATTTTGAACTTGGAAAGGTTTTTTTAGGCTTGATTGCCAATGCAAAAGAAATAAATCGTGTAATGTTTAAAGAATCTCAAATTGATTATATGTTTTTCTTGCTTGATAAGGCTTGGAAATTTATAGGAAAAGAAAATGCAAATATTTTACTCGATAATGCTACTCATTTTATAAAAAAGGATTATTTTGCCAGAAAAAATGATGATACTCTTTCTAATTTAATTTCTTATTTTGTAGTTGAAAAACTAAGTGAGCTAAAAGAAAATTTCAGCATAGAATATGAAGGCCATAAAGGCATCTTAACTTCAAATATAGGCAATACTTCTGTTATTGGAAATGATTTTTTAGTAAAAAATCCTGATTATGACTTTTTTATTGATGTTAGTTCTAGAAAAACCTTAAGTTTTCGTGCAAATGGAAAAATAGATGTAAGTTTAATGGCTAAAAATTTAGTAGGTGGTGGCGGACATAAAAATGCTAGTGGTGGACTTTTTGCGACATTTAAAGATGGAGCAAATTATAATTATATTAAGGCTCAAATTATTGATTTAATTAAAAGCAAAGAACTTAAAAAGGAAAACAATGAATCAAAACAATAATAAAACCTTAAAAAATGAATTAGAAGATTTACAATATGAGCTTAGCATAGTTTTAGAAGCTATGCTTTTATACGCTGGAGTTAAAAGAGAAAAATTAGAAAATGCAATAGAAGCTTATATTGATAATATAGATAATGTACTCGAAAATTCCGACAAAGAAGGGGTTGATGAAATTTTAGAAGTGGTGGAATTTCTAAAAAATAAATACAAAGATTTTTTTCAATGAAAAAGTATATTTTAATTTTTTTTAGTTTATATTCTTTAAGTTTTGCTAATATTTATGAAAAATTAAATGATTTTGCTTATGAAAAAAAACCGAATAAAGATTTTAAGATTCAAGAAGTTAAATTAGTGCAATTTTCACAAGAAAATAAAGATTGCCTTGAACTTTTAATAGAAGCCAGTCAAGTTAGAATTTTAAATAGCTATAATTCTTGTCAAAAATTATCTAAAGATGAAAGTTTTCAAAAATTTCTTAATGAAGATTTTTTAAAACTTTATAAAAATAATGGATATTTGATTAATGAAAATTTACAAAATTTGAAAAATACCATGCAGGATATTATGATATATTATAAACTCCGATATTCTTTTAGTAAAGATGTAAAAGATATGAGTAAAAATAAGAATTTGGATATTTTAAATATAGATGAAAAAGATGGTGGCACTTTACTTTACAAAATCAACAATCAAGCTTGTGTTGGAATAGAACTTACAAGACATGACTCAAGAATGGCTATGAAAATATACGGGATAGAAAATTTGGATAAAGAGTGCAAACTATTTATCCAATCACCTTCTTTTAAAGATCTTTCCTACACAAAAAAGGATTTTAAGTGGTATTATTTAGAATAAATAAATGCTTTAATTTTTAAATAAAAATTTTTAAAAACCACACTTAAAGTAAAAGTATCTTGCCTTCCAAGATTTTGAAAAACGCAGTTGTCTAAGTCTTTTTTTTCTTGAATGCTTAAATTTTTCATTAACCTAACCTTTAAAAATATTGCAAGATTTTATTATAGCGAAAAAACTTTATTTTTGCTTTAAATATATAAGTTCTATTTTAAATATAAACGAATATTATTTTAAGGTTTAAAGCTTTTTTCTTAAAATGTAATTAGGTTTTATTGACTTTTTCTAAATAAAGTCTTATACTGAATTTAAATTACGCAAAATAAGGAGGGAAATTGATGAATAAATTTTCTATAGTTTTAACTTTGTTGTTATGTGGAAGTTGTGCTTTAGCCTTAGATCCAAATTTGGAAAAAACTAAGAGTGCAACAGGTATTGATCTGCCTACTGCCAAATGGAATTTACCTAAGGAATTAAATGAAGATGGCACTATAGATGAAACTAAAATGCCAAAAAAATTCAGAATATAGCAAAATGGTTATTTTGGGAAATAAAATTCTTAATGAAACAAGCAAATATGTGGGTCCACAAGCCAAAGATCCTAAAAAAAAGATTTGCGGGAAATAATCTTTCTTGTTCAAGCTGTCATGCTAATGGTGGAAGTGTGCAAAATCAATCGGGTTTTGTAAGAATTTGGGCAAGATTTCCACAATATAATGCAAGAGGAGATAAAGTAATTACCTTAGCAGATAGGATCAATGGCTGTTTTGAACGCTCTATGAATGGCAAAAGAATGCCTAGTGATACACCTGAAATGAAAGCCATGCTAACTTATATGCAATGGTTATCTCAAGGAGTTCCAGTAGGAGCTAAGATAGAAGGATAGGGACTTAAGAAGATAGATTTCATCTTAAGAGCAGCTGATCCTAAAAAAAGGTAAGGCAATTTATATGGATAAATGTGCCGTTTGTCATCAAGAAAATGGCTTAGGGCTTAAAAATGAGGATAGCACAGGGGCGTATTATCTTTATCCACCACTTTGGGGTGATGATAGTTATAATACAGGAACTGGAATGTATCGTCTTATCAAAGCTGCTTCTTATATTAAAGAAAATATGCCTCAAGGTGCGCCTGACTTAAGTCTTGAAGATGCTTATGATGTAGCAGCTTACATGAATTCACAAGCTCGTCCTATTAAAGCAAATAGAAATAAAGACTTTCCAGATAGAAAGGTTAAGCCTTTAGATATGGATGTAGGACCTTATGATGATAGCTTTTCTACAACCCAACATCGCTATGGACCTTATACAAATATGATCAAAAAATAATTTTTAAGGCAATTTTTATTGCCTTAAAAATTTATTATTTCATATTACTTAATTTTTTAACTAGATCTTCTAAATCTTGCATTGAATTGATTGCGCTTGGGTTAATTTGATATTTTCCATTAACAACAAAAGCAGGGGTACCATAGGTTTTAGCTATATCATTAGCTCTTTGAAACTCGCTTAAAATTTCTTTAGCTTTTGGGGTATTTAAAAAATTTAATACTTCATTTTTATTTACATTCATAGCCTTTAAACCTATGTCGTAAAATTCATCTAAATTTGAAAAATTTCTTTGCTTGTTTAAAAAATAAGAAACAAAATAAACATCAGCAAGTTTATAAGATAAACTATCAGAATAACTCGCATCTTTACCATTTTGCTCATCTTTGTATTGAGCAAAGGCAAAAAGCTCATTCATTTCTTTGGAAAATTCCCCATTCGTTAAACTTACAGGATAGAGTTTAAAATGTAAATTTGGAAAAGCTTCTCTCAGTTTTTCAAGGGTTCCAAATTTATGATGATTATAACAATGTATACATTTATAAGAAAATGCTTCTATTACACTATTTTCAGAGCTAGGTAAACTTGGATTAAGAGTAATAAAACTATTATTTGCTAATGCAAAACTTGAACAAAATACAAGCGTTAAAACAAATTTGCAAAAAAATTTACGCATATTATATCCTTTAGTTAAATAAAATTTTCAAAGATAATTTTATTTAAAAAAAATAAATAAGCCGCCAAAATTTATTTTTTGGTAATTTTTATTGATTAACACTAAAAGGCATTGCTTGATAACCCGTGCCTGAACCGCTGAATTGAATTTGAACCGAAGACTCCTTAGCGCCCCAGTTAAATTCATCAATTTTAGGTTTTGGTTCTCCAAGACTTACACCTTTACTAAGATTAAAAGCCATTCCAGCGTTGCACTATAAACCATAATAGAATCTTTATCTGGTTCATATTAAGTTAAAGAAGTTACAGGATAAAACCATTCATTGCCATTTTTATCTACAGGTTGCAATAAATATTTTTGAAATTCTTTATTCCACCCTTTATATGCGCCCAAACCTGCTATATCTCCAAATTTGTCGCTTTCATCCATTTTGGCAAGCTCTTCATCGCTTAAAGTTTTACCCACTTTACTTGCATCTATATTTAAACACACTGCACCTTGATCTAAAGCTTTGATAATGGTACTTCTATAAGGATCTAAAATCTCATACAATCTCCAATCATCAACAACATTACCATCCTCATCTACTTCTATAATAGTATCACACACTGTGCGTACATGCTTACTATCTTGGACGCAAAGATAATGCCCATTTTTTGCATATTGTCCATAGCATGAGAAAAAATCTATATAGGCAGCAGGTAATTTGCGATTGAAAATTTCTCTTCCCAGACATCGTATTTTACATATCTTTGACCAAATCCCCAAGTTAAAGCTCCATCTTTGTTTTGACGAAAACTTATCATAATTCCACGATTGTAAATATTGCCCCAGTTCATTAGTTTATTGTTATCATAATACCATCTGATTTCACCCTTGGTATCTTATAATAAAGACATTTGAATTTCCATCCCATTCCATAGCACCACCTACAAGATTATTCCATACAGATTATGAGTCTTTGCCAGATTATTTTCCAGGAGCATTATTTACTAAATATAGCCTATCTGAAAATTTTGGATCCATTTTTAATACTTTCACATTTTCAAAAAGAGTTCCTCTTTGATCAGTGCCTTCCACTTGGTTCTATACTAACCCCTGGAGTTGCAATTTTATAAATCTCATGAATGATTTTTTGACTTTTACTATTTGTAGATTTAGCATAACTTACCTTTACTATAAGAAGGATAAAGTCCAAAAATAGGAATTCCACCATAAGTCTTAGCCATTTTAGAATTCACATTATAAGAGATAGTTTGGCCATTTGGTTTAGGAACAATGGTTACTTTTATATCACTTAAAACATAGGCATTATTCATGATAATAGCGGTCAAAGGAGATAATCCATAAGGATTCATTTTAATCATACCCATTTGTCCTTGAATTTGCTAATCTATTTTCACTCCACTAGGATCACCCATGGCCATTAAAGCATTAGGCGCAAGCAGGGTAGAACACGCCAAAAGTGCCATGCAAAGAGTTTTGCTAAGTCTCATGATAAATCCTTTAAAATTATTTAAGCCATCCTAAAATAGCTTAATAAAATTTTAATAATACGCAACAAAAATAATTTGTTGCGTATTTTAAGAGCATCTTAAAACGACTTGATTCAAATAAATTAAACTAACTATATTTTGATTTGGATTTTTTGGTTCGCCTATAAATTTAAGCACTAAAACCAAAATAACAATCACCAATGCAAAAATTTTAGCATTAGGTTTATTTTTATCTAAAACATAGGCTATAAACATTGCAAAAAGCACAATAAAACAACATAAAAATGCTATAAGACAGCAAATTGGCATATTCATAAACTTTAAACTAGGAATCAAATACCAACCATTGCTATAAAGCCCATTTTCAAAATCAGGTAGAGTTCCTATAAAAAATTTTTGAAAAGCATTGAGATGATTATAAGCATTTTTTGGAACTACAGGGGTATCCATCCCACATTCTCCTGTTGGCAAAAACCAACTAGGAGCCCACTCATGCAAAGGTAAATTAAATGGATAAATAGGAATTTCACGACATCCATCTACACCTGCAAAAGGATTTTCAGAATGAACCACTTCATGAATATGATTTAAAGTTAGACAATGCTCCAAGCCAAGCCAAATTCCATAAAAAGCTAAGCTATAAGAAAAAATTTTTATAATATTATTTGCAGGGTTGATTAATGCAATCATACCACCTATAGCCATAACAAGCATATCAAATCTTATATATACACATTGTTCGCAAGGTTCCATAAAAAGATATTCTTGAAATAAAAAATGTGCTATACAAGCAAGTCCTATAGTAACTATAATCAAAATTAACCAAGGTTCACGCGTATCTTGCCATTTAGAAAGTGAAAAATTTCTGCATTTATCTTTCATTTTTATACAACTCATTTTTGCTTGCTAAGTTCTTTAGTAATTTCAATCAAAGCTTCAGGATTTTTACCATTTTCCCATCTTTGTTTTTTCTTAAAATATGCATTAAAATAAGCTTCAGCAACTTTATGAGTTAAGCTATTTTTATCCGTAGGATCAATTTTATTTACACCATCCTTAAATGTCGCAAAAGCAAAAATTTCATTAGCTTGCCTTCCATAATCTCCCATAGAACTTACAGGATAAAATTTATAAGTTAAATTAGGTAATTTTTCTTTAACTTTACCCATGGTATTAAATTTGTGATGATCATAACAATGAGTACAGTGATAAGAAAAAATTTCAATCAATGAATTATCAGCGTTAGCAATAGGATTTTTAAGAATTACATATTCTTTACCTTCACTTAATGCGCTAGCACTTATACCTGCTAAAAAAGCACATACAACAATAGATCTTGCTAATTTTACTGGAAATTTCATTACCCTCTCCTTGAAATTTGGTTTTGATAAAACTTTTTATTAAGTTTTTATGTAATAACTATTATAAAACTATTAAAATAAAAATATTCTTAAAAAATGTTATAACTAAGAATATTTACTTTAACTAAAAATCAAGAATAGGGGATTAAAAAATTTAATGCACAAGTTATCATTTTTATGTATATTTTGATAATAATATAAAATAATTTAATTTTTAAATATTCTTTATAGTTTTCAAGAAAAGTAAAATATAATTTTAATTTACGAAATAAAATTATCAATTTTTTACATTATATTTTATGGATAAGTTTATTTCACTCAAAAGGTAAAATCATAAAAGTATGTAAAAATAGTAGCTTAATCTATATCAAAGTAGAATAATCTAGGTGTATATAAAAAAGTTTGAAAATTACAGTTTTCAATACAAAATTATAAATTTTATATATTTTTACCTTTTATCATATCTTTTTATGATTGATATAAGATTTATTTAATAAAAATATTTCAATCTTTTTGCCTTGCATATAAAAACAAACTTTTTCCTAAAAAAGCTTTTTTTTACTAAGTTAATACTAAAATACCTTTTCTAGTTAAAAAGCTAAAATTTTAGATTTAGGAAAAGTTTTTATGAAATACCCTTTAGATTGTGAAGAAAATTTTGAAAAATCATTCTTATTTTGGTTAGCAAAATATGTAAAATTTAAACTCAACTCACTATCTAACAAAGAGTTAAAAAATCCACAAGCTTTAGCAGAAGTTAATTTTGCTCTTACAAAAGGTGTAAAAAATATTGATGAACTTGACGCTCTAGCAAAAAAAGCAAGAAATGCTGGTTTAAGTGGAGTTAATACTTATTTTAATCCTTTAAAAAAAGTATTTGAATATTTAAATTTTTATAAGCTTTACTCTTTAAAACAGATTGATGAAGAACTCATTGTAGAAGTTTTAGCAAGTATAACAGGTGCTTTATCAGATGCAAGCAAAAAAAATTACCGTATTGCTGTGATTAATTTTTTTGATTTTTTAGACAAGCAAAATGAAGAAGATGAAAAAGCACATATTTTCGATATCAATCTTAAAAACTGGGCAGGTATAGCAGGTTCTAAAGGGGTAAAATTACCTGAATTTATGAGTGAAGAAGAGCTTAAAAAATTTCTTGATGCTATTGAAAATGCAGATTTTAAAAACAATACCATACGCAATAAACTTATTATTAAAATCATCATTTTTACAGGCATACGGGTAAGTGAAGCTATCAATATCAAAATGGGTGATATTAGCGAAGAAAACGATCTTTATATCATAAGAATAAGAGCTAAAGGCAATAAATATCGTGTTGTAATGATAAAAAAAGAACTTATTTACGATTTGCTTAAAAATGTAAGTATTAATTATATGAGTAAAGACGCCCTACTTTTTGTCAATAAAAAAGGCACTCCACTGACTCAATCTTATGTCAGTCGCATAGTAGAACAGCTTTTATTTCGTGCAGGAATTCGCAAACAAAAAAATGGTGCTCATATGTTGCGTCATACTTTTGCCACCCTGCTTTATAAAAAACAAAAAGATTTAGTTTTAGTTCAAGAAGCTTTAGGGCATGCAAGTTTAAATACCTCAAGAATTTACACTCATTTTGATAATGATAAATTAAAACTTGCCGCACAGGTTGCAAAGGAATTAAGTGACTCTTGAAAACTATGCTGTTTTTGGTAAATATTTTTACCATGATTTAAAACACACTTTAAAAGCCTTTAACCACAAAGAAAGTAAAAAATGCTTTAAATTTATAGAAAAATATAAAAATGATTTTTATATTTTAATGCTTGCTGATTATGAGCTATATAGATATTTTCAAGATAAAAATTTCACAAGCAAAAAAGCTTATTTGTCTATATTTGCTTTTAAAAAAAGAAAAAAATTTCAAAAAGAAGATATCGATGAAGAAAAATTTATTCCTGAATTTATAAATTTTTTAGATCAAGATAATTACAAAGAAAATTTCATCAAGGTTAAAGAGGCAATCTCTAAAGGAAGAGTTTATCAAATCAACCTTACTCAAAATTTTAAATTTCATAGCAAAATGGATTCTTTTGAACTTTTTAAACTTTTGCTTTCTAGACAAGATACTGAATTTAAAGCTTTTATAAAAGATGAAACAAGAGAAATTTTATCCTTTTCTCCTGAACTTTTCTTCAAAACCAAAAAAAGAAAAATATTTACAAAACCTATGAAAGGCACAATTAAGCGTGATAAAGATCCTATAAAAGATGAAGAAAATAAAATTTTCTTGCAAAATGATACAAAAAATCTGAGTGAAAATGTTATGATTTGTGATCTTTTACGCAACGATCTTTCAAAAATCATCACAAAAAAAAGCTTAAAAACCAAACTTTTTGAAATTCAAAGTCACCCTACTTTACATCAAATGACTTCAAGCGTACAAGGAAAACTTAAAAAAAATATTTCTTTATATCAAATTTTTAAAGCTCTCTTTCCTTGTGGTTCTATTACAGGTGCTCCAAAGCTTGAAAGCATTAAATTTATTGAAGAATTAGAACAAAGAGATCGTGGTATTTACTGCGGAACTATAGGTTTAATACACAAAAATAAAAATAAATTTAGCGTAGCCATACGCACCTTAGAAAAACAAAATGAAATTTATACTTATAGCACGGGTAGCGGCTTAGTTTGGGACTCAAAATTCAAAGATGAATTTGAAGAATTAAAACTTAAAAGTGCAATCTTAAATCCTTGTGATTTTTATCTTTTTGAAACCATGTATTTTAAAAATTCTCAAATTTTATTTTTAAAAGAACATTTATTAAGGCTTATAAATTCAGCTCTTAAATTTAATTTTAATACTCACAAGCTCTTTAAAGATTTTTATAATGTTTTAAATCAAAAAAGTTCTTATAAAGAATATCAAAATTTTACACTTTTTAAACTCGATGAAAAAATTTTCCACAAAAAACACTCTTTATTTTATAATTTTCCCCTACCCTTTAAAAATCCACATAAAGAAGGAATTTTAAAGCTTATTTTATACAGAGACGGAAGATACGAATTTCAACAAAGTGCCTTAAAACAAAATTCAAACGATATTTTGCTTTTAAGTGATGATAAAATTAACTCAAAAAGTGACAATCTCTATCACAAAAGCTCTTTGCGTACTCTTTATAATCAACACTCATACAAATGGCAGCAAAACTTGTGTTATGACATAGCTTTTTTTAACGAAAAAGATGAACTTTGCGAAGGTTCAAGAACCAATCTCATCTTAGAAAAAAACGCTCAATTTTATACTCCACAAATTCAAAGCGGTATGTTAAATGGCGTATATAGAAATTTCTTAATCAATCTTGGCTTGATAAAAGAAAAAGCATTATTTAAACAAGATTTATTTGAAGCAGAAAATATTTATTGCATTAATTCCGTGCGTGGTTTAAAAAAGGTAAAATTACAATGAAGAAAATTTTATTTATAGATAATTATGATTCTTTTAGTTATACCATCATCTATTATCTTAAAGAACTTGGTTTTGAATGTAAAGTGATAAAAAATGATGCCTTTAAAAAAGCTAAAGAATTAGAAAAATTTGATTTTACTCATCTTATCATCTCTCCTGGGCCTCATTCTCCTAAGGAATCTAAATTAAGCTTAAAAGCAATCAAATATTTTAAAAAAAATAAAAAAATTTTAGGTATATGTTTAGGGCATCAGTGTATAGCTGAAGTTTTTGGCGGTAGGGTTTCTAAAATACAAAATCCCATGCATGGTAAAATTTCTCAACTTTATTTTAAAAAAGATCCTATTTTTAAGGGTATTAAAAAAGAAATTGAAATTTGTTTATATCATTCTTTACATATCAGTTTTATGCCTAAAAAATGCAAAATTTTAGCTCATAATTCAGAAAATATCATTATGGCAATTAAACATAAAAAATATCCCATTTATGGATTACAATTTCACCCTGAAGCGGTTTTAACTCAAAAAGGTAAAAAAATACTTAAAAACTTTATGAAACTTTAGTTTTTTTGCGTTTAAAATATAAATATAAAAATCTAAAGCAAAATATCCTTAAAATAACTATCATTAATATAAATTTATAAATAAAAAAACCGATAACAATATAAATTAATTTAAAAAGATTTAAGATGAAAATAGATACTTTGACAAAAAATTTTAGCAATTATCAAACACAAATAAACAAAGACAATGATTTGGTAAGTAATGTTCATAGCGACAATGTGATTAAAATTCAAATTTCAGATGAAGCAAGAAGTTTAAGTCAAACAAATTCAAAAAATGAAAAAGAATATGAAATCAAAGTAAGTCAAGAAAAAATAGAAAACCACAAAGACCAAAATTCCATTCAAAATAGCAAAGGTGGCGTAAATCCCGCATTAGAGGCTTTAATAGCAAAATTAGCTGAAATTTTAGCTAAAATTGCAGAACTTACTCAAAAAATGACAAACGCTAACGAACAAATGAAAACGACATTTCAAAAACAAATTGATGTGCTAAAATCTCAAGCAGATGTAATTCAAGCTCAAATTCAAGAACTCCAAAGCCAACAAGCTTGATTATATTTTTTCAAAAGTTTAAGAATGCTATAATGATGCATTTTTAAACTTTTTCAAGGAAAAATATGACTTATCTAGAAATCGAAGGCACAAATCATCTAAGCGGAAATGTTACAATAAGCGGAGCAAAAAATGCTGCCCTACCCTTGATCGTTTCAAGCATACTTGCTAAAAATGAAGTAAAAATCAACAATGTTCCTAATGTTGCTGATATAAAAACTCTTATATCTTTGCTAGAAAATTTAGGAGCTAAGGTCAATTTTCAAAACAATAGTGCTTTATTAAACACAAACACTCTTAATCAAACCATAGCTAAATATGACATTGTGCGTAAAATGCGTGCTTCCATACTTACTCTAGGACCTTTACTTGCTCGTTTTGGGCATTGTGAAGTATCTTTGCCTGGTGGATGTGCCATAGGACAAAGACCTATTGATTTACATCTTTTAGCCTTGGAAAAAATGGGGGCAAATATACAAATTAAACAAGGCTATGTCGTAGCTAGTGGAAATTTAAAAGGCAATGAAATTCTTTTTGATAAAATCACGGTTACAGGTAGTGAAAACATCATCATGGCAGCAGCTTTAGCCAAAGGTAAAACCAAGCTCTTAAATGTTGCAAAAGAACCCGAAGTAGTTCAACTTTGCGAAGTTTTAAAAGGCGCAGGACTTGAAATCAAAGGCATAGGTACAGATGAACTTGAAATTTATGGTAGTGATGGAGAACTTTTAGAATTTAAAGAATTTAGCGTTATACCTGATAGAATTGAGGCAGGAACTTATCTTTGTGCAGGGGCTATTACAAATTCTAAAATTACTTTAGATAAAGTTAACGCCACTCATCTTAGTGCAGTTTTAGCAAAACTTCATCAAATGGGTTTTGAAGCTTTGATTGCAGAAGATAGTATCACCCTACTTCCTGCTAAAGAAATTAAACCTGTAGAAATCATGACAAGTGAATATCCAGGCTTTCCAACCGATATGCAAGCGCAGTTTATGGCACTAGCTTTAAAAGCTAATGGAACTAGTATTATTGATGAAAGACTATTTGAAAATCGTTTCATGCATGTAAGTGAACTTTTAAGAATGGGTGCGGATATTAAACTCAATGGTCATATTGCTACCATAGTAGGCGGAAAAGAACTTAACGCTGCCGATGTCATGGCTACAGATTTGCGCGCTTCTTCAGCCCTTATCTTAGCAGCTCTTGCAGCTAAAGGTACAAGCAAAGTCCATAGAATTTACCATCTTGATAGGGGTTATGAAAATTTAGAAGAAAAATTTAAAGATTTGGGTGTGAAAATCACAAGGCTTGAAGAATGAAAAATATCTTTGAAACCTTAAAAGACTTAGAAAATCAAATTTCATGTTTAGATGAAAGTGAGCTTATTAGCCTTGAAAAAGCAAAGGATAGAATTTTAGCTAAAGATTTATACGCTAGAAAAAATCTACCTAGTTTTGACAATGCTGCTCTTGATGGCTATGCTTTTAATTATACTGATATCAATGAAGCTTTGGAGATTAAAGGGACTATTTTTGCAGGAGATAAAAATTTTTATACAGTTGCTAAAAATGAATGCTATAAAATCATGACAGGGGCTAAAATGCCCAAAAATGCTGATACTATCTTAATGCTAGAAGATGAGTATATAGAAGAAAATAAACTCATCATTAAAAAAGCTCCTAAACAATACAATGCCTATCGCTATAAAGGTGAAGAATTAAAAAAAAGTGAAATTTTACTTCAAAAAGGTACCAAACTTAATGATAAACATATCGCCCTGCTTGCTTCTCAAGGGCTTTATAAAATAGAAGTCATAAGAAAAATTCGCATAGGTATTTTTTCAAGTGGAAATGAACTTAAAGAACCCTGGCAAGAATGCGATGAAGAAAGTATTTATAATGCCAATGCTTTACCTTTGCTAACCATGTTTCAAAATGCTTCTTATTTAGGTATTATCAAAGATAATTTTAAAAGCACTAAAGAGGCTTTAGAAAATACAAATTTTGATCTTTTAATCACTTCAGGAGGTGCAAGCGTTGGCGAGGCTGATTTTATGGAAAAAGCTTTAGATGAATTAGGCTTTACTCCACTTTTTAAAGGTTTAAAAGCACGCCCTGCAAGACCTACTAAGCTTTATAGAAAAGGTGAAAATTTCGTATTGATTTTACCAGGAAATCCTATGGCAGCTTATCTTTCTTGTTTTATTTTTGCTAAAAAAATCATTAATTTATTAAGTGGAAACCTAAACAATCCTTTAACATTTTATGGCAAAATGGGTATGGATTTAAAGCTTAAAAGCGGAAGAAATAATCTCATCTTAGGAAATTTAGAAAAAGATATTTTTACACCATTTAATGAAAATAAATTTGGCTCTGGTATGATACTTCCACTTATTAAAAGTGAATTTTTACTTATAAGTGAAGAAAATATAAGCGAATTAAAAAAAGGTGATGAAATCACGCTTTTAAAAATATAATGTTTGTGTTTTTCGCAAACATTAGCTTAATTTATCCTCATCATCATGATCATGGATATATTGTTCATCATTTTCCAAGGTATCAACAAAACGCCCTATCCTTTCCCAGCGAACATTTTTATCTTTATCCCAAGAGAAATATACAAACCAAGGTTTGCCTACTATCAACTTATAAGGAACAGAACCCCAAAAACGACTATCATAAGAATAATCACGATTATCACCCATCATGAAATACTCATTTTCAGGCACATCAAAAACATAAGCATTTCCGCCACTAAAACCTATATGATTTCCAAGTTCTTTAATATAAGTTGGAGACATAGCAAAATCACCTATGCTAAGAAAGCGTAAAATATCACTTTCTATATCTTTTTTTGGATCATAATGAATACCTTTTTGTTTATAAGGTTCTTTTACATAAATTTGCCCTCCAAGAGTAACAAGATCATTCGGATAATGTTCTCTCATAAAATCATCACCCTCATGCATTCTTACATAAAGTGTTTTATTTGCATAAACTATCCTATCTCCTCCTGTGCCTACACAACGCTTTACAAAGTGTTCTTTTTCATTTCTAGGATTTCTAAAAACAACTATATCTCCTCTTTGTGACCCTTGTGCTTTTATCAAATGCCCATCTTTATTAAAATCCGGCAAAACAGGAATTTCCAACCAAGGAATATGAGGAGTTGGGATACCATAGCTAAATTTTTTAACAAATAAAAAATCCCCTACCAATAAGGTGTTTTTCATAGAACCAGAAGGAATAACAAAAGCTTGTATAAAGAAAAAAATCACCAAAAGAACAATAACTACAGTTCCAGTCCAAGACTGTGAAAATTTATATAATTTCTTTAAAATTTCCATAGATTTTCCCTAATTAAGTCTATTTTTAGCAGATTTAACTGTGTTTTCTAAAAGCATGGCTATAGTCATAGGACCTACTCCACCTGGAACAGGAGTTATATAACTAGATTTTTTAGATACCTCTTCAAAATCTACATCTCCTACTATCTTTCCACTTTCAAGACGATTGATTCCAACATCAACAACAATCACTCCTTCTTTTACCATATCCGATCGAAGTAAATTCACACAACCTGCTGCTACTATAATCAAATCAGCTTGCCTAGTATAAAGGCTCAAATCTTTGGTTTTAATATGACAAACGCTTACTGTAGCTCCAGCGTTTAAAAGCATAGTAGCCATAGGACGACCTACTATATTTGAAGCACCTATAATAACAGCGTCTTTTCCTTCTAAATCAATTTCATAAGCCTTCAAAAGCTTCATAACTCCAAGTGGAGTACAAGGCAAAAACCCGCTTTCTAAGCCTAAATTTAAATATCCTACATTAATAGGATGAAAACCATCAACATCTTTACTACTTATAATACTTTCAAGTATTAAATCTTTACAAATATGATCAGGTAAGGGAAGCTGAACCAAAATTCCATGAACACTATCATCGTGATTTAAGGTATTAATCAATGCCAAAAGTTCATTTTGTGTAGTATTTTCATTAAGATGATAAACTAAAGATTTAATTCCACATTCTTCACAGGCTTTAGCCTTAGATTTTACATAAGTTTGACTTGCAGGATCATCTCCAACCAAGATAACAGCTAAACAGCTTTCAATCCCTTTGCTTTTCAAAAATTGATTTTTTTCTTTTAATTCTTCTTTGATTTTTGCGCTTAAAGCTTTACCATCAAGCAAAGTCATTATTTTCCTTCTATAAATTTAATCACTTTTTTAAAGTAAAAATTGTATCATATTAAAACTTCATTAACAAGGTGAAACTTTGAAAATTGTCTTAATGTCTTTTTTATTTAGTATCAGTCTTTTTGGTGCTGATTTTATCACTCTTAAAGAATACTCTAAAATGCTTTATGAAAATCCAAGGGGCATTAGTTGTAAAGAATGTCATGGAGCAAATGGAAGCGAACAAATTTTAGGATATTATATGAAAAATGGTATTAAAACAGCTTATAAAGTTCCAAGTATACAAAATCTTAGTTTTGAGAATTTTAAAAATTCTCTTAATCAGAGTAAAGACGCAAAATCAATCATGCCAAATTACTCTTTAACAAATGATGAAATTGTAACTTTATATAATTACATCAAGCAATTTAGCAAGGAAGAAAAATGACAAACAAAAAAGCTTTTAAAGAAGCGTGTAAATTCATCGCAGGTGGTGTAAATTCTCCAGTTCGTGCTTTTGCAAATGTTCAAAGTGAGCCAAAATTTATTTCTCATGGAAAAGGTGCTTATATTTTCGATATAGATGGAAATTCTTATATAGACTATGTTCAAAGCTGGGGGCCTTTACTTTTTGGACATTGCGATAAAGATATACAAAAAGCTTGTCAAAAAGCACTTCATAAAGGTTCAAGTTTTGGAGCTCCAACTTTATTAGAAACTGAACTTGCCAAGCTTGTTTTATCTGATTTTCCTCATTTAGAAAAGATCCGCTTTGTAAGCAGTGGAACAGAAGCAACCATGAGTGCTATTCGTCTTGCCCGTGGTTTTACTAAAAAAGATAAAATTTTAAAATTTGAAGGATGTTATCACGGGCATTCTGATTCATTATTAGTGAGTGCAGGAAGTGGTGCTGCTACTTTTAACTCTCCTAGTTCTTTGGGTGTTTTAGAAGATGTAGCTAAACACACTTTAGTAGCTAAATATAATGATATAAATAGCGTTAAAGAGCTTTTTGAAAAAAATAAAGATATTGCATGTGTTATCATTGAGCCTATTGCTGGAAATATGGGGTTAGTTCCAGCTAAACAAGATTTTTTAGAAGAACTTGCTAAGATCTGTAAAAACAATCAAACTCTGCTGATTTTTGATGAAGTAATGAGTGGATATAGAGCATCTTACCTTGGTTCCTATGGAATCAATCATATCCAAGCAGATATAATTACTTTTGGTAAGGTAATAGGAGGCGGTCTACCTGCAGCAGCATTTGCTTCTAGGGCTGAAATTATGGATATTTTAAGTCCTTTGGGTGGAGTTTATCAAGCAGGAACTTTAAGTGGAAATCCTTTGGCAATGGCTGCAGGTATAGCAAGTCTTACAAAAGCCAAAAAGAAAACCAAGCTTTATGACAAACTTGGAAAATTAGCAAAAAAACTTACCCAAGGAATGAAAAAATTAGCAGATAAAAAAGGACTTCCACTGCAAGTTTGTCATGTAGGTTCTATGTTTGGATACTTTTTCACCAAAGATCCTGTATCAAACTACCAAGATGCATTAAAATCTGATCTAGCATTATTTTCAAAATTTCACAAAAATATGCTTGAAAATGGAATTTATTTAGCACCTTCTCAATTTGAAACAGGCTTTATATGTTCAAAAATGGATGATAAAATTATAGATACAACATTAGAGGCTGTTAGGGAAAGCTTTAAAAGAATATGAGCAATATTTTAAAAGAAGAAAAAAATCACTTAGAAAATTCCAACAGCAAAAGACAAAAAATCATTCGCAAAACTCTTGAAGCTGCGGATGGTTTAAGTCTTGGTATCTCTATGGTTGTTGCTGTATTTATAGGTGTGGGAATAGGATATTTACTTAAAAAATTTACTCCTTATCCTTGGCTTTTTTGGCTTGGAGTTTTTTGGGGGATCAGTGCTGCTATACTTAATGTTTACAAAGCTTATAAAGTTCAAGTAAAAAGCTATGAAGAATTTAAAGAAAGAGATGAGTTGATCAAAGAAAAAATTCAAAAAGAAAAGAACAAATAATGGAACATAAAAAAGCTCTATTTTGTATTTTTGCCATTATTCATTTATTTTTTTGGATCATATTTTCATCGTTAAATCATTTTAAATTAGATACATTTTTAAGCTATGAAATAGCTTTTTTTAGTGTTTTATTGATTATTTTTGCTTCTTATTTAAATTATAAAAAAGTCATTATAAAAAAATCAAAAAATTATGAAAAAGATTTTAATTTCATTTCATCACTTTTTATCAAAAAAAAACAAAATTTATCAAAAATTATTCATTTTAAAGTTCTAAAAGACGATTTAAAGCCAAATGTTAAAGAGAAAATCCATTTTTTTGCTATGTTTTTTACTCTCTTTAAATTGATGGCTTATGTAGTATTGGTTGCTGGATTTTTATTTTTACATCGCCAAGATAAATTAGATATCTTTGCTTATATTTGTGGAATTTCATCCTTGCTAGTTTGTGTGTTTATTTTTATTTTATATATAAAAAAGTATGAGTCCAAAAAAAATTATTAAATCAATGACAGCACTTTTTGCTGGTATGGCATTTTTATTTGCAGGTAATGCCTTGATAGTAAGCTCTATAGGTGTTATATTAAAAGAAAACGGAGAAAGTTCTTTAGCTGTTGGAGTAGTAAGTTCTTGTTTTTTTGTAGGCGCTCTTATTGGAACCATCAGTGCTCATAAAATTATTTCTCGTATAGGTCATATACGCTCTTTTGGGCTATTTGGTGCTATTTTTGGAATTTCAGCTATGCTTCATACAGTAAGCGAAAATCTTATTTTTTGGGCTGTTTTAAGATTTTTCATAGGAATTTGCTACTATGGACTTTTAATGGTCATAGAATCATGGCTTAATGAAAAAAGCAAAAATGCCATTCGATCTAGAATTTTAGGTTTTTATGAAATTGTTTTTTATCTTGCGTTTGGTATTGGAGTTTTAATCATAGCGTTAAATTTAAGCAAACATAGTGTATTTATCCTCAGTGCAACTTTAATTTTACTTTCATCTTTACCTTTAAATCTAATTAAAATCAAAGAACCTGTTTTACCCGCATCAAGTCCTATTTCTATACCTAAAATTTTTGATATAGCTCCTTTAGCTATCGTCACAAGCTTTATAGCCGGAATGCTTATAAATGGCTTTTTTTCTATGGCATCTTTATTTATACTTTTGCAAGGTTTTGATACAAAAGCAGTTTCTTATTTTATATTTTGTGGGGTTTTAGGTGGTTTTATTGCACAAACCATCATAGGAACTATTTCAGACAAACTTGGTCGCAAATTTGCCATTATCACTTGTGCAAGTATAGGATTTATCACTATGCTTATATTTATCTTTTTTAAACTTCATTTATATATGCAATATTTTTTAGGAATTACTCTTGGTATAGGAATATTTTGCTTATATGCTTTAGCACTTGCTAGAGCAAATGATGTTTTAGTAAGCAAAAATAAAGGTGTAGAGTTAGGTCGTGGGGTTCTTTTTTGTTATTCTTTGGGCTCTTTGTTTGGCCCTTTAATTTTAGGTTTTTTAATGCAATATTTTGAAATCAAAGGTTTTATATGGTTTTATATAGTTTCTTTAGCATTTTTAATTCTTTTTGCTATCAATAAACCAAATATTTTAAATAAAAAATTTAAGAAAAAGCCTGGAAATATGGTGATATTTGATGATTAATACTCAACTAGCAAGTCAAATTGCCAATACGCAAAAAAATGATTTAAAAGTAGATAACTCTGCTTCAAAAGATAAAACAAATTTAAAAGACAATCCAAAAGAAGCACTTGCACAAGCTTTAAAGCAAAATTTAGGTTTAAGCAAGGACGCTAGTAGTGAGGAAATACTAGCAAAATTTGTTCAAAATGAAACAGGTACCAAATTAAAAGAACTTGTTAATAAACTTTTAGATCAAATCAATGCTCAAAAAAATCCCGATTCCCCTGTACTTAAACAAGGAAAAAATTTAAATTTAGCTCCTAATTTTGCTAATGAATTAAAAATCTTAAGTACAGAACTTGCAAAAAGTGATACTTTTACACAAGTTTTAGACAGATTAAATCAAATTTTAAAACCTGCCAGTGAAATAAAAAACAATAACTTAGCTCCTTTGTTTAAAAATTCAGGCGTATTTTTAGAAGCTAAATTAAAAGATGCCCTAAACGAAGAATTACTACCCAAAAGTTTTCACTCTCTTTTAAGTACAATCAAAGGTCTTAGTAGCGAAAAACTAAGCGTTCAGATAGCCCAGCTTGCAAATACAAATTTAAGCCCAAAAGACACTTTAAAAGAATTAAAAAATATTATTAATTCTAGCAAAAATGAAAATAAGCAAATTTTAAATCAAAGTTCTTTTAAAGCACTTTTAAATTTAAGTTCTAAATTGGAAAATTTTAAAAATTATATAAGTAAAAATCCCAGTCATGCTCAAGAAAAAATCACCCCTATAGCTAATAAAATTTTAAAAGAATTAAATTCCATCAAAAATGATTTTTTCAAAGCTCTTAATAAGCCAGAAAATTTAATGATAAAAGATCCAAACATCCTTAAGCAAACTGCTACCGCCTTTGAAAAACTTGAAAATACTTTAAAAAATATACTAGGCAATCAAGCTTCTAAAATACAAGATAAAGAAAATATTTTAGAAAATCTTTTAAGTAACAAAGAAAATATCAAAGAAGAAAAACTTAATCATAACACAAAAAACCAAGATGAAGAAAAATATATAAAAGTATCAAAAGAAGAAACTCTCGCAGATGATGCTAAAACCAATATTAAGCAAGATGTAAAAAACGAAGAAAATTTACCTAAAAAAGAAGTTAATGCAAATTTAGATTCTAGCACAAAAACTCACGAAGAAAATATCAAAGAAAATCCAAAATTTTATGAAACAAAAACAGAAAGCAAAACTTCAATCAATACAAATACTAACACAAACAACACGCAAAATTTAAATAATTCTCAAAATATTCAATCTAACAATAACCAAACTATGCAAAATATTTTTAAAAATCAGGAATTTATAAAACAAAATATTGTAAAAAATTTAGCATTTAATGTAGAAAATTTAGATCTAGAACAAGTGCAAGATTTAAGTAAAAATTTAAGCAATCTTTCTCGTAGACTTAATGAAAGCTTAAAAGAACTTGAACCCTATACTCAAAATGCCAAGCTTAATCAAGCAGAACTTAAAAATCTCGAACACAAACTCAATCTTTCTATCAAAGATCTAGTGCAAATTAAACCAAAAACAGAACAAGATATAGCTGAATCTTTACATCATGATGTAAAATCAACACTTTTGCAAATTTCAAATTTGGCTAAAAATGAAGGCAATGAAGCTGTATACAATCAAGCTAATCGTCTTTTAGCGCAAATTGAAATCAATCAGCTTATGTCTTTAGCTAATGATTCTATCAATACTTATCTGCCTTTTTCTTGGGATGATTTAAATGATTCTAAAATTATGTTTAGACGCGGAAAAAAGGACAAATTTTTTGCTCAGATTAAACTCGAATTTGCAAAACTTGGGGATTTAGAAATTCTTATTTCTTTAAATAATGAAAAATATATAGATATTAATATTATGGCAGAAAATATTGAATTTAGAAAAACCATCTATGAAAATGCCCATGAGCTTAAAAGAAATATCAATAAAGCAGGACTTTTAAGTGCAAATTTCTTTGTAGGTGATATCATAAGAAGTAAATTTGATACTAGAAATATGAAAAATTTAGATCTTGAAATGGGTATGGATAAAAAAGTATGAGCAAAATCAAAAGATCGATTAAAAAAGCTGTAGCTCTAGGCTATCAAAAAGAAAAAAACTCTGCACCAAAAGTGCTTGCAAGTGGCAAAGGCGAAAGTGCTGCTAAAATTATTTCTTTAGCCAAGGAACACGGAGTTCCTATTAAAGAAGATGAAGATTTAATAGAAATTTTAAGCAAGCTTGACTTAGGTGATGAAATTCCACCTAATATGTATAAAGCTGTAGCTGAAGTTTTTGCCTTTATCTATCAAATGGCAAATAAAACTCCTAAAAACTAATCCGCTATTTTTTCTCCAAATTTAATACCCTGCCCTACTTTTAAATTAAAAGTTAAAAGTCCTTTTTGAGAGATTAAAACTATAGTAGAACCTAGCTCAAAATTTCCTAGTTCTTCGCCTTTTTTGAAATTTAAATTTTCATATTTTCTAGTAAAATTATGAGAAATTTTAGCATTGGTTTGTATGCTTGCATCAAAATTAAAACGCATTTTTCCTACATTTTGCGCTCCTACAAAAACAAGCCAAAAAATACCTTTTTCATTTTGACATTTCAAGCTCACTCTTTCATTTTTTACATATAAATTACTAATGCGTTCTAAATGTTTTTCATTTACGCTATAAAGCACTCCACTTGTGTAAGTTGCACTTAAAATTTGCATATCACAAGGGCTGTGATAACGATGATAATCTTTTGGAGAAAGATAAATATTGACATAATCAAGCCCATTTTTAAGCTCATCTTTTTCAAAGCTATCTTTTAAAAGCTCCTCAATGCTATAAGTATGTCCTTTTATAGAAAAAGCAAAATGTTCTTCATTTGCCAAAAAAGTACTTCCACACTCTAAAATTTTACCATCACTTGGACTGATAAAACCTTCTTCAAGCTTTCTTGGAATTTGCAAAGTTCTTGTAAAAAGAGCATTTAAACTCTCGTATTCACAAGGGCTTTTAAATTCACTCATATCGATATTAAAATACTTAACATAATTTTCATTAATAACTTTTTGTATCATTTTAGGAAATTTAATCCCCGCTACAAAACCAAAAAGTCTCGAACTTTCTTTTGAAAAACTCATTTTTTTCCTTTTAAATTTAAAATCACTATTTCACTCGGAGCAAAAACTCTAAGACTTGGCCCCCAAAATCCTGCTCCACTACTCACATAAAGCTTAGTTTTTTCTCCTAAATCATAAAGCCCATGAACAAAACCTTGCTGAAGTTTAACTAAAAACATAAAAGGGAAAATTTGCCCTCCATGTGTATGCCCACTTAAAACAAGATCAAAATCACTTAAATCATAAAGCAAAGCTGTTTTAGGTTGATGTGTGAGTAAAATACTAGCTTTACTTGTATTTAAATCCACTTTTATTCTTGCTAAATCAGGAGCATATAAACCCCTATCAAGTCCGGCTAAATCTCCAAGTCCAGCAATATTTATAAAACCCAAATCTAAATTTTGATTGACTAAAATTTTCATATTAGTATGTTTTCTAAGCAAATCCAAAACTTCATTGATACCATGATAATACTCATGATTTCCCAAAGCATAAAAAGTTCCGTAAGTGGAGTTAAAATCATTAAGTTTTGAGATGTAATTTTTTAAATCTTTAGGATTAGTATCAATCAGATCCCCTACTATTACAACCATATCAGGACTTTGCAAATTCACTTTAGTGATGAGCTTGTCTAAAAAATTTTCATGCAAATTTTTACCCAAATGTATATCAGTAAGCATGACAATTTTTAAATCTTTTTTAAGATTTGGTATTTCAACATCAACACTCTTTACTTCAGGTGTTTTTAGAGCATTATTTATACTTACATAAATTAAAAACACACTTAAAACTATAAGAGAAAGTTCAAAAATCAAACGCAAAATAAGATTATATGTTTTATCTCTTTTACCCATAAGAGCTAAAATCAATTTAACAAAATCCCATGCTAAAGTCATAAAAAACAAACAATAAGTCGGCGCATAAAACATGGCTAAAATTTCATACCAAGTATCACTTAAATATTCATCTCTACGAAATATTAAAAACACAGCTTGAGCTAAAAAAAGCACAATAAAAATAAAGGAAAAAATTTTATAAAAATACTTAAAAAGAGTAATTTTCTTGATTAATCTTTTATAAATATAAACATTTGCTAAGCCAAAAATCAATAACACAATGAAAGAAAAAATTAAAAATATCATAAAAGTATTATAACCAAGTAAAATTAAATATCCGTATAAATTTTTCTGTTATAATAAGCCTTTAAATAATTTTAAAGGCTATAAGATGTACCGTTTTGCACCTTCTCCCACAGGTGATATGCACATAGGAAATTTACGCGCAGCAATTTTTAATTATATCTGTGCAAGACAAAAAAATATGGATTTTATCTTACGTATTGAAGATACTGATAAGGCTAGAAATATAGCAGGAAAAGAAGAAGAAATCAAAGAAATTTTAAATCTTTTTAGTATTTCATGGCAGCATTACTATATACAAAGTGAAAATTTAAAATTCCATCGCCAAATGGCTTTAAAACTTGTAAGCGAAAAAAAAGCTTTTGCTTGTTTTTGCACCGAAGAAGAACTTGAAGCAAAAAAAGAGCTGGCTAAAAAACAAGGTAAAGCTTATCGCTACGATGGCACTTGTGAAAAACTAGCCGATATTGATGTTTTAGAATGTGAAAAACCCTTTGTTATCCGTCTTAAAAAACCTACTCATACTATGAAATTTACTGATTTTATCAAAGGCGAGCTTAGTTTTGAGCCTGAAAACATAGACTCTTTTGTGATTATGAGAACGGATAAAACTCCAACTTATAATTTTGCTTGTGCGGTTGATGATATGCTTGAAAATGTCACTTGTATTATACGCGGAGAAGATCATGTTTCAAACACTCCAAAACAAGAACATATCCGCGCAAGCTTAGGTTATAATAAAGCCATGACTTATGCACACTTGCCTATCATTTTAAACGAAGAAGGTGTTAAAATGAGTAAAAGAGAAGCACATTCTTCTGTAAAATGGCTACTTGAAAGTGGAATTTTACCTAGCGCAATCGCGAATTATCTTGTCATACTAGGCAATAAAACTCCTTGTGAAATTTTTACCTTAGAAGAAGCTATAAAATGGTTTGATATTTCTAAAGTTTCAAAAGCTCCAGCAAGATTTGATCTTAAAAAACTCTTACAAATTAATCGCGAACATATCAAAATGATAAAAGATGATGAGCTTAATAAAATTTTAGATTTAAACAAAGATCTTGCACCACTTGCTAAATTTTACACTCAAGAAGCAAGTACTATAAAAGAACTTAAAGAAAAAATGCAAGCTATTTTTAACGCAAAAAATTTTGGCGAGTTTGAAACAGAATGTAAAATTTTAAAAGAACTCTTAAAAGATATTGAACTTTTTGAAAATTATGAAGATTTTAAAAATGAACTTTTAAACAAAAGCAACTTAAAAGGTAAAAAATTTTTCATGCCTTTAAGGATAATTTTAACAGGAAATATCCACGGACCTGAGCTTAGCGATCTTTATCCTTATATTAAAAATTTTATTCACGAATTAGCAAGGATTTAACTATGGTTATAGACTCTTTTATTATTTCTATTTTTCAAGTACTACAAATTGTCATTAACATTTATACTTGGATTATTATCATCACAGCACTTCTAAGCTGGGTAAACCCTGATCCTTATAATCCTATAGTGCAAATTTTATATAAACTAAGCTACCCTGCTTACGCCTTAGTTAGAAAAATTCCAACACGCATTGGTAATATTGATCTTGCGCCTTTGATTATAGTTTTAGCATTGCAGTTTCTTGGCATTTTTCTTGGGAATATCTTAAGGAGTATATTGTGATAAAAAAAATACTCGTTTTTTTATTTATTTTTTCAAGTTTAAATGCTACACAATATAGTATAGAAAAACTCAAAAAGGAAGAAAATTCACTTGCTAAGGATTATTATATTTATAGGCTTTTAGAAAAAAATAAAATCAGTAAAAAAGATGCACAGGATTTAAATTCTCATATTTTTCGCTATATAGGAAAAATTAAATCTGAACTTGAAAAAATCATCCCTTTAAAGCCTTATATCAACCCAAAATATGCTAAATGCTATACCTATACAGCAAATACTATCTTAGATGCAAATTTAACTTGTCAAAGTGTGCGCTTAAATTCATTAGTTTTTATAGCGAGTCTAAATTCCAAAGACCGAACTACTTTAGCTCAAACCTTTAAAAATCAAAGACCTGATTTGACAAATTTATTGCTAGCTTTTAATACTTCTGATCCTATGAGCTATATAGTACAAAAAGAAGATATTAATGGTTTTTTTAAACTTTATAATTATTCTAAAAAATACGACTTAGATTTAAATACAAGTTTAGTCAATAAACTACCAAACCACATTGGTTTTAAAGATTTTGCACAAAATATTATTATTAAAAAAGAAAATCCAAAATTTAGATATTCTATGCTAGAAATAAATCCTGAAAATATAAGTGAAGATTCTGCTTTCTATTTAGGAGTCAATGCCTTAACTTATGATAAAACAGAACTTGCTTATGACTTTTTTAAAAAGGCGGCACAAAGTTTTAAATCGCAAAGTAATAAAGACAATGCTATATTTTGGATGTGGTTGATTAAAAACAATGAAGAAGATTTAAAAACTTTATCGCAAAGTTCTTCTTTAAATATTTATAGTCTTTACGCAAAAGAACTTACTAACACACCTTTTCCAAAGATAGAAAGCCTTAATCCAAGCAAGAAAAAAAATAATTTTAATATGCAAGATCCTTTTGCTTGGCAAAAAATAAACAAACAAATTCGCGATGCTAACGCAAGTCAACTAGATGTCTTGGCAAAAGAATTTGACACACAAGAAACCTTGCCTATTTATGCTTACATATTAGAACGCAAAAATAATTTTAAAAAACATTATTTTATAATGCCTTATTATGACAATATAAAAGACTATAACAAAACAAGACAAGCTTTAATTTTGGCTATTGCCAGACAAGAAAGTCGTTTTATTCCAACTGCTATTTCAGTTTCTTATGCTTTAGGCATGATGCAATTTATGCCATTTTTGGCCAATCACATAGGGGAAAAAGAATTAAAAATTCCAAATTTCGATCAAGATTTTATGTTTAAACCTGAAATAGCATATTACTTTGGAAACTATCATCTAAATTACCTTGAATCACGTTTAAAATCTCCACTTTTTGTCGCTTATGCTTATAATGGCGGTATAGGATTTACTAACCGTATGCTTGCAAGAAATGATATGTTTAAGACAGGCAAATTTGAACCTTTCTTGTCTATGGAGCTAGTTCCTTATCAAGAAAGCCGAATTTACGGAAAAAAAGTTCTAGCTAATTATATTGTGTATCGACATCTTCTGAACGATAGTATAAAGATTTCGGATATTTTTGAAAATTTAATTCAAAACAAGGCAAATGATCTAAACAAATCTTAGCTACAAGCCTAGTCTCTTCCTTGACACTAGGAAGAGATGCTTTAAAATAATCAGTATAGTTGTTTTGTATTATATATTTTAAATACTCATCATCCAATTTTTCAATATTGGCTTTTTTATTATTGATAAAAACTTCTAAATTTTGAATTTTTAATGTATTTGGAGTAAAAGACAAGGCCAATACATCATCTTTACTTGTCTTGTCTAGAATTGGGTTTAAATAAGACATAGTTATAATGGCATTAATCTTATCTTGTGTGATTTTGTATTTTTGAGTAAACATTAAAGTTTGAGATTTTAAATTTGTATCCACAATCGCCTGATCTTTTAAAGAACAAGCTCCAAGCAAAAAAGCACCTAAAATTACACTATAAATTTTCATTCTTTTTCCATATTTTTTAGTATTATTGTAGCCTTTTAACCCTATTTTTTGGTTTAAAAAGATATAATTTTACAAAAAAATTAAGAGTATATTTTATGAAACAACTTATCATGGCTTTTAGCGGCCCGTCAAATTCAGGTAAAACTACACTTATTACCAAAATAGCTAATAATTTTTTGCAACAAAATTTAAAAGTTTTAATCATTAAACATGATCCTGCCGATAAAGCTCAATTTGATTTTAACGGTAAAGATAGTTTTAAATTTTTTCAAAGTGGAGCTGAAGTCATGGTTTTAAGCCCTACAAGAACAACTTTTTTTTCTCATGAAAATAGAGATATTTTAAAAGCTTTAAAATTAAGCCCTGATTTTGACATTTGTTTGGTTGAAGGATTAAAAACTCTTGATTTACCACGCATTAGCGTATTTTGCAAAGAAATTGATGAAAGTTATTTTATTTTTTCAAACGCCATTGCAAGCTATGAAAAAATTTCTCACCCTTATCTTACTTGGCTTGATTTAAACGATATACAAGCTATTTGCCAATACATACTTAAAAATGCTAAAAATTTACAAGGAGAATTATAAAATGCAAGAAGTGATTTCTTATATACAAAAAGCGGTTTTAGAAATTTCTAACGCTTTAAAATTTCCCGATACAAGCTACAGTCAAAATCAAAATTTTACAGGCGATACCCAACTCAAATTTGATGTTTTAAGCGATGAAATCATCACAAAAACTCTAAGTCAATGTTCAAGTATTAAAGCCATCATAAGTGAAGAAAAAGACGAAATTTTAACGCTTAACGAGAGGGCAAATTTTATCGTAGCTTATGATCCTTTAGATGGTTCTAGCTTAATGGATGTTAATTTTGCCATAGGTTCTATTTTTGCTATCTATGAAGAAAAAGCAAGTGCTAAAAATTTAAGAACTGCGCTTTATAGTATGTATGGAGCGCGATTAGAACTTGTGATTTGCAAAGATCAGCCAAAACTTTATCGCTTAAATGCAAATAATGAATTTATTTTTATAAAAGATCTTAAAATGAATGAAAAAGGCAAGATTAATGCTACAGGCGGAACGCAAAAATTTTGGGAAGAAAAACACGCTAAATTTATCAAAAGTCTTTTTGATGAAGGCTATCGCTTAAGATATTCTGGAGCCATGGTAAGCGATATCAATCAAATTTTATTAAAAGGGGGTGGCATTTTTAGCTATCCTGCAACACAAGATGCGCCTAATGGCAAACTTCGTGCCTTTTTTGAAGTCTTTCCTCTAGCCTTTATCATAGAAAAAGCAGGCGGAAAAACTACAAATGGAAAAAACCGCTCTTTACTTGAACTTGAATTTGATAAAATCCATGCGACAACTCCTTGTTTTTTTGGCTCAGAATATGAAATTTCAAAACTTTTAAAGGCTTACAATGAATGAAGTTAGAGATGAATTTGAGCAAGATATGGATAAAAAAAAAGAAATTTTACTTTCATGTCAAAACTCAAAAAACCTAAACTCTTGTTATAATTGCGATGAAATTTTTAACTGCCAAACTAGAAAAAATTATGTTGATGCAGTCTATAACAGTATGTCTAAGGGTAAAACCGAAGGCGGATTTGACTTTTAAAGGAAAAAAATGCGTTATATTACAACACCAATTTATTATGTAAATGATGTACCTCATTTAGGTCATGCTTATACTACCATCATAGCCGATACTTTAGCAAGATTTTATCGTTTGCAAGGACATGAAACAAGATTTCTAACAGGAACAGATGAGCATGGACAAAAAATCGAAGAAGCTGCCAAACTAAGAAATTCCACTCCTCAAGAATACGCTGATAAAATCAGTTTTGAATTTAAAAAATTATGGGATGAATTTGAAATCACCTATGATATTTACGCAAGAACAACTGATACAAGGCATATTGAATTTGTTAAAACTATGTTTTTAAAAATGTGGCAAAAAGGTGATATTTATAAAGATGAATACGAAGGACACTATTGTATTTCTTGTGAAAGCTTTTTTACTCAAAGTCAGCTTATTAACGATTGTTCTTGCCCAGATTGTGGCAAACAAACTAGAATTTTAAAAGAAGAAAGCTATTTTTTCAAACTTTCAAAATATCAAGATAA
The DNA here is from genome assembly GCF_001762865.1 of Campylobacter sp. BCW_6468. NCBI lineage: Bacteria > Pseudomonadati > Campylobacterota > Epsilonproteobacteria > Campylobacterales > Campylobacteraceae > Campylobacter > Campylobacter sp. BCW_6468. The sequence goes on along the minus strand of NZ_MJXQ01000041.1, from coordinate 21,792 downwards.
AATTTTACAATGGTATGAAGAAAAAGATCCCATCTTGCCAAAAAACAAAAAAAACGAACTTATAAATTTTGTCCAAAACGGCCTTAAAGATCTTTCCATTACAAGAACAAGTTTTGATTGGGGGATTAAACTGCCTCAAGAAATTAATGATGATAAACATATTATTTATGTATGGCTTGATGCACTTTTTATCTATGTAAGCTCACTTGACTTTCAAAACAAGGGGGAAAATGCTAAATTTTGGCCTGCGCATGTGCATTTAGTAGGAAAAGATATCTTGCGTTTTCATGCCATTTATTGGCCAGCTTTTTTAATGAGCGTGGATTTGCCTTTGCCAAAATTTATAGGTGCACATGGCTGGTGGACTAAAGAAGGTGAAAAAATGAGCAAATCTAAAGGCAATGTTGTAAAACCTAAAGAAGTGGTTGATATCTATGGAAGCGAAGCTTTTAGATATTTTTTACTTAGAGAAGTGCCTTTTGGTAACGATGGGGATTTTAGCGAAAATATGCTGATAAATCGTATCAATGCAGAGCTTAGCAATGAATTTGGAAATTTACTTAATCGCATTATAGGTATGAGTACAAAATATTCTCAAGGAAATATTTCAAAAGAAGGTGTTTTAAAATTTCACAATGTTGAATTAAATCAAGCAAAAGAACACTTAAATTTAGCGGTAGAATTTTTAGAAAACTTACAGTGTAATCGTTATTTAGAAGAACTTTTTAAAGCCTTAAGTGTAGCAAATTTAGCTATTAGTAAATACGAACCTTGGAATTTAATCAAAGAAAACAAACACGAACAAGCTAACGCTTTAGTTGCACTTTGTGCAAATATTTTAGCCAAAACAAGCCTTTTATTAAGCCCTACTCTACCAAAGTCTTGTCAAAAGGTGGCCTTAGCTTTAAATTTTGAAATTTCATCTACAAATTATGCAAAAATGATACTTGATAATAAACTTTTAGATTTTAAAGCAAATCCTTGCGAAGCTTTATTTCCAAAAGTAGAAAAAGCTCTTTTAAAACAAGAAATTAAAGAAGAACCTAAAAAAGAAGAAAGTCCTAAAATAAAAATCGATGATTTTGCAAAAATTAAAATCAAAGTCGCTAAAGTGCTTGATTGTCAAAATATAGAAGGGAGTGAAAAACTTTTGAAATTTCAACTCGAACTTGACGATAAAGAAATCCGTCAAGTACTCTCAGGCATAGCAAAATACTATAAAGCCAGTGATTTAATCGGTAAACAAGTTTGCATTATAAGCAATCTTAAAAAAGCTAAAATTTTTGGACATGAAAGCGATGGTATGATACTTTCTGCAAAAAGCGGAGATAAACTTGTTTTAATCACCCCTGAACAACTTGTACAAAACGGTTCTTTAGTGGGTTAAAATATGCAAATTAGCAATTTAGGCGAACTTTTAAACGCGACACTCATTCATGAAGGTAGCGTTTTAAGCGTGGAAGGTTTTGCCATAAATTTAAATGAACTTAAAGCAGGCTTTGCCTTCTTTAATAACGATAAAAAAGAAATTACCCAAGCTGTAAAAAAAGGCGCTTATGCTATAATTACAGAAAATGACATTACTATTGAAGATAAAGACATTTTTTACTTTAGAGTAGAAAATCTAGAACAAGCTCTTGTAAGATTTTTACGCTTTTTTTGCGAAGATAAAGAATGTGAATTTTTGCTTTTTAAATCTTACGAACTAAGTCTTTGTAAGGCTTTTTATTTTAACATTTTAAAAGGAAATATTTTTGCTGATTTTGAAAAACTAATCAAAGCAAAAAAGGGTGAAATTTTTTGCTACTGTGAAGAAAATTACTTAAATAAACTTTGTGCCTATTCTCATAGTCTAAAAGATGCTAATTTTACCTTATTATCGCGATCTAGCTTCTTTTTTACAACTTTGATTTGTGAAAATTTATATTTTAAAAATCTTAATTTGCCTTTTTTTTACGCAAATAGTTTTGCAAAAATTATTTCTTTTTTAAAAGAAAAAAATCAAAAAATAATATTTGACTTTAATAAGATTGATGATTTTAAAATTTATTTTATTGATGATAAATTTGAAATCACTCCTTTTGGTTCAAGCTCTCAAGCGTTTATTGTAAGCAACAACCAAAATACCTTTGAATTCTGGAAAGAAAAATTTAAAAACATAAAAGACTTTAAAATTGCTTCTAAAAATTCTTTATTTTGCGATTTTTCCTATAATCAGCTTTCAGATTTAAGAAAATTAAAAAATTTTAAATATTGTTTAATTCTTGAAAATTATGATATTTTTGAACAAGAATTTGAAAACAAAGAAAATCAAACCCCAAGCTTATTTTAAATTCACTCCTTCATTTTCAAGCAAAAATCTTTTTATTTCAAGCCCTCCATTATATCCTCCTATGCCATTGTTTGCAATAACTCTATGACAAGGTATAAAAATAGGAATTTGATTTTTAGAATTTGCATTTCCAACAGCTCTAAAAGCTTTTGGATGATTAATTTTTTCTGCTATATCTTTATAAGTAGCTATTTTGCCATAAGGAATTTCCATTAAAGCCTTATAAACCTTTGATTCAAAATCCGTACCTTGTATCAAAACAGGAATGCTAAATTTTCTAAGCTTATGAGTAAAATATAAATCAAGTTCATATTTTGCTAAGTCAAGCAAACTACAATTTTTTTCTGATCTTTTATTATCACAAAAATCGACTCTAGTTAAAAATTTTCCATCACTATGTAAAGATAGGTAACATAAAGGCATTTTATAATAAACTTTAAACATTTTTTATCCTTCAAAGAGCTACAATTATAATAAAAAATATTTAAGGAGTAGAAAATGTCTTTTATACAAGAATACAATAAACTTGTTGAAGAAAGAGCCGCTTTGGGTATACCACCCCTTCCTTTAAATGCAAATCAAACTAGAGAACTTTGTAAATTACTTGAAAATGAAAATAATGAAGAGCTTGCAAATCTTTTAGAAAATAGAGTAAATCCTGGTGTTGATGATGCAGCTTTAGTAAAATGTGAATTTTTAGATTCCATACTTAAAGGCAAAATCAGTGCTCCAAATATAGACAAAAAAAGAGCCTTAAGAATGCTTGGAACTATGCTAGGCGGATATAATGTTAAAGTTTTAATCGATGCCTTAAAAGATGAAAACATAGCCAAAGATGCTGCAGAAGTGTTGAAAAATATTATTTTTGTACATGATAATTTCCATACCATAGCTGAACTTAGCAAAAACAATCCACACGCTAAGGAAGTTTTACAAAGCTGGGCAAATGCGGACTGGTTTAATAAAAAAGAAAAACTACCACAAGTGATTAAATGTATAGTTTTTAAAGTAGCAGGGGAAACAAATACCGATGATCTAAGCCCTGCAGGAGATGCTTTTACAAGAAGCGATATTCCTTTACATGCAAATGCCATGCTAAAGGTAAGACAAACAGGATCCTTAGAAAAAATCAAAGAGCTTAAAAAAAGCGGTCGCGAAGTGGTTTATGTAGGTGATGTTGTAGGAACAGGTTCAAGTAGAAAATCGGCAATAAATTCCATACAATGGCACTTAGGAAAAGAAATAGAAGGTGTGCCAAACAAGCACAGCGGTGGTATAGTAATGGGTTCAACCATAGCACCGATTTTCTTTAACACTGCTCAAGATAGCGGGGCTTTACCTATCATCTGTGATGTAACAAACTTAGAAATGGGCGATGAGTTTGAAATTCATCCTTATGATGGAAAAATCATAAAAAATGGCTCTGCAATCGCAGAATTTACACTCAGTCCAAACACTCTCTTAGATGAAGTTAGAGCAGGAGGAAGAATCCCACTTATCATAGGTCGTGGGCTTTGTACTAAGGCTAGAGAATTTTTAGGAATGGAAAGCGAAAATATCTTTACCAAACCTGAACAACCTAAATCTTCAAGCGGTGGTTATACCTTGGCTCAAAAAATGCTAGGTCGTGCCTGTGGAGTTGAAGGTGTGCGTCCAGGTATGTATATAGAACCTATAACTTTAACCGTAGGCTCTCAAGATACCACAGGTCCTATGACTAGAGATGAAATTAAAGAACTTGCAAGCCTAGGTTTTAATGCAGACTTTGTTATGCAAAGCTTTTGCCATACAGCTGCGTATCCAAAAGTAAGCGATTCAAATTTACATAAAACCTTGCCCAATTTCATGACAAGTCGTGGTGGGGTAAGTTTAAAACCAGGTGATGGAGTTATCCACTCTTGGCTTAATCGTTTTGTATTGCCAGATACCGTAGGAACGGGTGGGGATTCTCACACACGCTTTCCTATAGGAATTTCTTTCCCTGCAGGAAGCGGACTTGTAGCTTTTGCTGCAGTTACTGGTTCTATGCCTTTAAATGTCCCTGAAAGTGTTTTAGTACGTTTTAGTGGAGAATTGCAAGCCGGAGTTACCTTAAGAGATTTGGTTAATGCTATACCTTATTATGCAATCAAACAAGGACAACTTACCGTTGAAAAGAAAAATAAAAAGAACATTTTTGCAGGAAAAATTTTAGAAATAGAAGGCTTGCCAAACTTAAAAGTAGAACAAGCTTTTGAACTCAGTGATGCAAGTGCTGAAAGATCTGCAGCTGCTTGTAGTGTAGATTTAAGCATAGAAAGTGTAAGCGAATATATCAAATCAAATATTTCACTTATAGAAGCAATGATAGAAGCAGGATATGAAGATAAAGCCACTCTTGCTAGAAGAGCGGATAAAATGAGAGAATGGCTTAAAAACCCTACTCTTTTAAGAGCAGACAAAGATGCAAAATATGCGTACATTATCGATATTAATCTTAACAATATCAAGGAGCCAATTCTAGCTTGTCCAAATGACCCTGATGATGTGGCAACCTTAAGCGAAATTTTAGCCGATGACAAGCGTCCAAAAAATATAGATGAAGTTTTTGTAGGTTCTTGTATGACAAACATAGGACATTATAGAGCTTTGGGAGAAATTTTAAAAGATAAAGGCATACTTAAAACCAGACTTTGGGTAGTGCCTCCAACAAAAATGGATAAAGCACAACTTACTAATGAAGGTTATTACAGCATCTTTGGCGCAGCAGGTGCTAGAATAGAAGTTCCAGGTTGTTCGCTATGTATGGGAAATCAAGCAAGAGTAAATGATGGTGCTGTTGTCTTCTCAACCTCTACAAGAAACTTTGACAATCGTATGGGTATGGGTGCTAAAGTATATCTAGGAAGTGCTGAACTTGCAGCAGTTTGTGCGATTTTGGGTAAAATTCCAAGCAAGGAAGAATACTTACAAATTGTCAGCGAAAAACTAAGTAATGAGCATAAGGCAAATATCTATAGATATTTAAATTTTAATGAGATTGAAAATTTCAAACTTGAAAATTAATTCAAATTTAATACTAAATAACAAAATTAAAATTTTCAAAGGAAAAATATTGAAGTTATTATTCACTTCCTTTTGTTGTTTTGCAAGTTTAATGGCTAGCGATGCCATTAACTGCGACAACATTAAAAATAATAAAACATTGCTAAATGAAAGTTCAAATTTAGATTATTTAAATATAGCTTCAAGCTGTAAAGAATCTTTAAAAAATCAAGATTTTACAAAAAAACTCTATGCAATTTCCAATGAAATTCGCGGAAGCAATAGCTCTTGTAATGGTGTGGCTTATTTGCCAAAATTACAACAATTTGATTTTTTATTATTAAAAATAGCTATCGATCCCATCGCTTATCAAAAAACTTTAGATACACCCGAAAATTTAGAAAAAAAATATGATATTTTAAAATCTTATTTTAGATATTGGGCATATCAAAGCATAGGAAATTTTAGACTTTACAAAGCTTTTTGGCAAGAATACAATAATGCTATAGAACCTTTAGAAAAGTATTTTGAAAGTAATTTTAATTTTGACAAAGGTAGTAATATTTACTATACTAGCAATGCCTTAAACGAATTTTTAAATTGGGCTGTTGGTGAAACAAAAATTTACAAAGACATTAGTCCTTTAGCAAAAATCATGTCAAATAAAAATTATTCAGTATCTTATATACAAGATTTTATTTTTTCAAATAATCCAAGCCAAGATGACCTTACTATAGCCTTGCAAGCAGCGCTTCTAAATCAAAGAGAAAAAGAAATTTTAGAACTTTTGATTCGTTTTGGCGCTAGGATTGACGAAGGTTATGAAAGTGCTATTTTTTATGCATTGGAAAATTATGAAAATACAAACTTTTTAATCCAAAATGGAGCAAATGTTAATCAAGCCAATGCCTTTGGTAAAACCCCACTTTTTTATGCCATAGAGTTTAATCGTCTTGATATCATAAAACTACTTCTTGATAATGGAGCAAATGTTAATCAAAAATATATTAATAACAATGAAAAATTAGCATTAAGCGCGAACATAGGTTCAAATACGCCTTATTTTATTACATTTTGTGCTCTAGAGCACACTTCAAAAAATGTTTTAATGCATGCTGCAGCCTATGGAAATGTTGAAATTTTAAAACTTCTTATTTCAAAAGGAGCAAATTTTAATGCTGTTGATGATCTTGGTTTTAATGCACTCGACTTTGCGCTATCAGCAGGTAAAAAAGAAAATGCTGATTATCTAAAAAGCTTGGGTTTAAAAGCAAACGAAAATCTATTTTACGGAGGTAGTTTAGAATGAAAACCGCATTTATTACAGGAGCTAGTTCAGGTTTTGGTAGAGCTTGCGTTGAAGCTTTTATACAAGAAGGCTACAAAGCAATCGCCCTTGCTAGACGCAAAGAGCGTCTAGAAGAGTTAAAAAATGCTTACAAAGATAAGATTTACACGCTTTGCATAGATGTAAGAAATCAAAAAGAAATCTTTGAGGCTATTGAAAATTTACCCAAAGAATTTCAAGAAATTGATGTGCTTTTTAATAATGCAGGTTTAGCTTTAGGGGTAGATGAATTTGATAAATTAAACCTTGAAGATATTAACACTATGGTAGATACAAACATCAAAGGATTTTTATATGTTGCAAAAGCTATTATTCCTATACTTCGCAAACAAAAAAATGCTTATATTTTTAACTTAGGTTCGGTTGCGGGACGCAATCCTTATTTTGGAGGCAATGTGTATTGTGGAACCAAAGCCTTTGTAGGACAATTTTCATTGGCCTTAAGAAATGATCTTAGAGGAAGCAATATCAAAGTAACAAACATTGCTCCAGGACTTTGCAAAACTGAATTTAGTGAAGTGCGTTTTAAAGGAGATATCCAAAAAGCTGATGCAGTGTATGAAAATACGCAATTTATCAGTGCTAATGATATTGCCAAAGTGGTAATGTCTATCATTAACCTACCAAGCCATATTAATGTTAATGAAATCGAGCTTATGCCGGTAACACAAACTTGGAATGGATTTTATATAGAAAGAGATGAATGAATAAATTTTTAGTTTTATTGTTTTTACCTTTAGTTGCATTTGCAAACTCCTCAGAAGCAGCTGCAAATGCTAATTTATTTGGAGCTTTTACGCTTATACCGCCTTTAGTTGCTATTGCTTTAGCCTTTATCACAAAAGATGTTATTTTGTCGCTCTTTGCTGGAGTTTTAAGCGGAACTTTTCTGCTCAGTCTTTCTGCAAATATTTTCAAAGCACAACATTTAGCTTTTGTAAATTATTACAATACTACAGTAGAATCTTTTTCAAAAATTATTTCCTATATCTTAGGTTCAACTTCAGATCCAGTAAATGCAGGAATCATTTTACAAATTCTTTGTATAGGTGGTCTTGTGGCACTCATCACAAAAATGGGTGGTGCAAAAGCTGTAGCATTAAAATTTGCCAAAAGAGCCAAATCAGCTGTATCAGCTCAAGTTAACACTTGGTTTTTAGGGCTTTTAATATTTTTTGATGATTATGCTAATTTACTGATCGTAGGTCCAATTATGCGTCCTTTGGCAGATAAATTTAAAATTTCTCGTGAAAAATTTGCCTTTATTATCGACTCTACCGCAGCTCCTGTAGCAGGAATAGCTGTAATTTCTACTTGGATAGGCTTAGAAGTTTCTTTAATTAAAACCGCTTATGAACACATAGGCATTAGCGATATTAGTGCTTTTGGAATTTTTGTCGAAACCATACCTTATCGTTTTTATAATATCTTCATGCTTTTTTTTGTAGTCATGACTGCAATCATGGGACGTGAGTTTGGTTCTATGTACAAGGCTGAAGTGCGTGCAAGAACCACAGGACAAATTGCACCTCTACCTAAATCAGGCACACTAAATACTGCTGAATTAGAAGATCAGTTTTTAGCGCCAAAAGAAGGTATTAAAATTCGTGCTTTTGATGCTATTGTTCCTATTTTTACTTTAATCATTTTAGCTATATTAGGATTTTATTTTAATGGACTTAGCACTTTAGAAGGCGAAGAACTTGCAAAAGCAAGTGTCAATCCTTTGTCTTTTGAAACTTTTAGAGCTGCTTTTGGAAATGCTGATTCTTCTGTGGTGTTATTCCAAGCTGCTTTGTTTGCTGCTATTGTAGCGATTTTTATCGGGGTGCGTCGTAAAATTTTCAATCTTAAAGAAGCGGTAGAAACTTGGATATATGGCTGGAAAACCATGATTTTTACCATAGTATTGCTTTTATTTGCTTGGTCACTTTCAAGCATAGTAAAAGATCTAGGAACTTCTTTATTTATCACTAGTTTGCTTGCAGACAAATTGCCTGAGTTTATTTTGCCTGCTACTATTTTTGCTTTTGCTTCAGCCATTTCTTTTGCCATAGGAACAAGCTATGGAACTATGGGGATTTTAATGCCTTTGGCTGTGCCTTTAGCTCATGAAATCGCCAAAATCAATGGTATGGATGCAAACGCTATGCATCATTATATGGTTATTAATATAAGCTGCGTTTTAACAGGTGCGATTTTTGGAAACCATTGCTCACCAATTTCAGATAATGTAATCCTTTCATCTATGAGTGCAAAATGCGATCATATGGAGCATGTAAGAACACAAATTCCTTATGCTTTATTTATCTGTGGCATTTCTTTAATCGCTGGATATATTCCTGTATCTTTAGGACTTAGCGTTTGGTTTGTCTTGCCTTTAAATTTCATACTTATTGCACTTTTACTAAGACTCATCGGAAAGAAAGTTCCATGAGTCTTGAAAATTTTGGAAATTTTCTCACTTTAGATGAAAAACATTCTTTCATAAAAAAATATTTTAAAGAATTTTATACAAAGGATTTTAAACTTTTTGCTTCAAAAGATAAACATTATCGTACAAGAGCTGAACTTTCATTTTATCATGAAAACAATACGCTTTTTTATGCGATGTTTGATCCAAAAAACAAAAAAAAGTACATTATAGAATATTTAGATTTTGTCGATGAAAAAATTTGTGCTTTTATGCCAAAACTTCTAGAATACTTGCGTCAAGATAATAAACTAAAAGAAAAACTTTTTGGTGTAGAATTTTTAACCACAAAGCAAGAACTTAGCGTAACTTTACTCTATCATAAAAATATAGAAGATATAAAGTCAAATTTAGAAAATTTAAGCAATAATCTTCATATCAACCTCATAGCAAGAAGTAAAGGCAAAAAGCTTATTTTTAAAACAGAAAATCTAAGACAAACTTTAAATATTCAAGGTAGAAAAATATTTTATGAATTTAACAACGATTGTTTTATTCAACCTAACACTACTATAAATGAAAAAATGATTACTTGGGTGTGTGAAATTTTAAACACTCAAAAAAGAATGGATTTGCTTGAGCTTTACTGTGGATATGGAAATTTTACTTTAGCTTTAGCGCCATTCTTTTTTAAAATTTTAGCCACTGAAATTTCAAAAAGCAATATTAATTTTGCTTTAAAAAATTGCGAGCTTAACAATACAATAAATATCCACTTTGCAAGACTTTCAAGCGAAGAATTAAGTCTTGCTATCAAAAAAGAAAGAGAATTTTTTCGTTTAAAAGACATTCGATTAGATGATTTTAATTTCTCTCATGTTTTAGTTGATCCACCCCGTGCAGGACTTGATAAAAGCGTAATTGACTTAATAAAAAAATATGAAAATATTATTTATATTTCTTGCAATCCTATCACTTTAAAAGAAAATTTAAAAGAATTAAGCCTAACACATAGAGCGGAAGAGTTTGCTCTGTTTGATCAATTTGTCAATACTCCACATCTTGAATGTGGAGTATTTCTTAGCAAGGTATAAAAAAATAATTCATTAATTTAGCCAGTATTACTATTGCAATACAAAGCACAAATACAAAAGGGTGGATAAAAACACCGAGTGGATTTTTCTTCTTTAATATAAAATGACAAAATAAAGAAAAAACAACTAAAGATAAAATTCCAAAAGCCAAAATAATTTTTACAGCAAAAAGTAAATTTAAAGGTTTAAAATGAAAACCTGCCAAAGCACCTCCGCTTAAAAAAAGCAAAAGAACCACAAAAGGCATTATTTTAACCCCAGTAGCGCTAAAAAGACTTTTGTCAAAATTAGGATTTTTCTTTTTAACTACACCCAAAACAAATACATCAACAAACAAATAACCTATAAACAAAATAGCACAAAGAAGATGGATTGTTAAAGTATATGGATAAAATTCTTCCATTTTTCCCTCCTTATTAAACTTCGGAATTTGCTATATTATAACACTTTTTTCATTTTTTAAATTCACTTTAGTTAATTTTTTAATCATTTAAGATAAAATACCAAAACAAAGGTTAACAATGAATGAAAAAGAAACTATCTCTTATATTATAAATACAAGTAAAAATATTGCCATATTTGCTTTAAGTCCAGATAAGACAAAAGCTTCTTATAGGGTAGCAGAATTTTTACAAAGAAAAAATTATAAAATTTTTCCTATTTATCCTAAAGAAGAGTTTATTTTAAATGAAAAAGTTTATAGAAATTTAGATCAAATAGAAGAAAAAATCGATACACTTATACTTTTTAGAAAAGGCGAAGTGGTACTAGAAATTCTTCCTAAGCTTGTTGAAAAAAATATTAAAAACCTATGGCTTCAACTTGGTATTAGTAATGAAACAGCCAAAGAAGAATGTAAAAAATTAGATATAAATTTTATACAAAATCGTTGCATTATGCTAGAATATCCGTATTTTAAAACAAAGGAAAAATAGTGTTAGAGCTTAATAAAATTTACAAAGCAAAACAACAAATTTCAGGGTTTGTAAACAAAACTCCTTTCATATACTCTTCTTTTTTAAGTGATATTTGTCAAAGTGAGATTTATCTTAAAAATGAAAATTTACAAATTACAGGTGCTTATAAAATTCGTGGAGCTTATAATAAAATAGCCAATCTTAGCGCTGAACAAAAACAACACGGAGTCATTGCGGCAAGTGCAGGAAACCATGCTCAAGGCGTGGCCATTAGTGCAAAAAAATTTGGCATTAAAGCAGTTATTGTAATGCCAGAATCCACTCCGCTCTTAAAAGTTTCTGCTACAAAAGCCTTAGGAGCAGAGGTGATACTCAAAGGGGACAATTTTGATGAAGCTTATGTCTTTGCAACCTCTTATGCTAAAGAAAATAATCTTAGTTTTATCCATCCTTTTGAAGATGAATTTGTAATGGCGGGACAAGGAACTTTGATGCTTGAAATGCTTGATGAAATAAGCGATCTTGATATGATTATCGCACCTGTTGGAGGTGGAGGACTTATAAGTGGTATCGCAAGTGCAGCTAAACAAATCAATCCAAACATTAAAATCATCGGAGTTGGAGCCAAAGGAGCTCCTGCAATGTATGAAAGTTTTCATGCCAAAAAAATCAAAAATGCAAAAAGCGTACGCACTATAGCCGATGGTATTGCTGTGCGTGATGCAAATCCTATTAATTTTAATATTATTTTAGAATGCGTAGATGATTTTATCCAAGTTGATGATGAAGAAATCGCTAATGCGGTATTGTTTTTACTTGAAAAACATAAAATCATAGTTGAAGGCGCAGGAGCTGCGAGTGTAGCCACCCTACTTCATCAAAAAATAAATACACAAAATCATAAAAAAATTGGCGTAGTTTTAAGCGGAGGCAATATCGATGCACAAATGCTAAATATCATCATAGAAAAAGGTTTATTTAAATCTTACAGAAAAATGCAAATTCATGTTACTTTAGTAGATAAACCTGGGGCATTATTACACCTTACAGACAGCTTAAAAATAGCCAATGCAAATATAGTAAAAATCGACTATGATAGATTTTCTACCAAGCTTGATTATGGCGATGCGATGATTTCAATTACCCTAGAAACCAAAGGTAAAGAACATCAAGAAGAAATAAGAAAAATTTTAACCCAAAAGGCTTTTAATTTCTATGAAAGTTTTTAATAACATATACGGCTTAAATAAAGCCCATTTGGCGGTGCTAAAAAGTGATTGTATTGCTTTTTAGCCTCAATCTGTTCTTTGAGTTCTTTTTCACTCATTTTTCCTTCTAAAACTTTTAAAACGCTTGCTACGCTTAATCTAATTTGCCCTCTTAAAAAACCATTAGCTTTAAAATGAAAAATGCTAAAATCTTTATAAGCATAAGCTCTAGCAATAAAAATTTCTCTTAAAGTCGTTTTATTATCCCCTCCACTTTTGCAAAAAAACTTTAAATCCTTTTTTCCTACAAAAAAACCCAAAAGCTCATTAGCTTTACCTAGGTCAAATTTAGGATAAAAATGTACATAAGAAGCCATAAAAGGACTATAAGAAGCGTGAGAAAATATATAGCGGTATTCTCTACTTTTTACATCAAATCTTACTTCAAAATCATCTTTTACTTTTTCAATTTTTTTGATATGGATAAAAGGATGGGAAAATTTATTAAGTTGTTTTTGAAGATATTCTAAATTTGTAAAATAATCTCCACACTCCACACTAGCTACAGCATAGCTTGCATGTACTCCTTTATCTGTACGAGAAGCCATCAAAAGAGGTGAAAAAATACCCAAATGCGATAAGGCCCCACTTAAAGCATCTTGAACACCTTTTTTATGAGGCTGAGTAGCAGAACCTAAAAAAGCAGAGCCATCATAAGAAAATATAATTTTTATTTTCATCAATATCGACTCAAAATCATTTTCTTAAAACAATAAGCCGAAACAAATAAACTTAAAGAAAAAATTCCAAGACAAGCCAAAATTGGAGGTTGAGAAAAAGAACTTAAAAGTCCAAAATATATAGCAATCACTCCAAACATACCTAAATACACATAGCCTTTTTCATAACGATAAGTAACCAAACCAAAACAAAGCGCAAAAAGCGTACTAGCAAGTGGAAACAAGGCTATAGTTGTATAAATCACAAATTCTCTTGCTCTTTGTGGATTTTCGTTTAAATCATTCCAGTATTCATAAAATTTCTTTGTTTGAAGATTGTCTGTATTAAACTGAGTATTTACTACTAAAGTGTCAAATTCTCCACTAAAAATACTTTGACCTTGCTCAAAATTATACATTTTGCCTTGATTTAAGCTAAAAGCAAAGCTATCATCTTTTCTTTGCACATGCGCTTCTTTGGCTATGATAAGTTGTTCTTTATCATCTGCTTTATGTTTAGGGCGATACATAATTATGTTTTCATACTTATCACTATCTTGTTTTTCTATAAAAATCATCCAGTCTAAAAATTTTTGTCCAAATTCTCCTGTTTTGTAGTTAAATTTCACTTGAGTGCTTTTATAGTTTACAAAGTTATCCTGAAGTTCAAATACTATAGGTATCATTACCAAAGCCACAACAAGCATAAAAGCACTAATCAAGCTTGCAATTTTAAGGAAAAATTTTGCCAAAATCATTGGTGAAAATCCCAAAGTAAAAAGCACTATGCTTTCATTTTCCTTAGAAAGCCTAAACAAAGCCAAAGTTAAAGAAATAAAAAAAGATATAGGCAAGGTAAAAATTAAAATTCTAGGCAACATAAACCCATAAAGCTTTAAAAGATCCAAAAAACTAATCTCTATACTTGAAGTAAGTTTTGCAAGTTGAATAAAAAACACCATAGATACAATAGCAAAAAGTACGAAAAATATAGACAAATTCGTACTTAAAAATTGATTTAAAACATATCTTAAACTAAGCTTCATTAGAATAATCCTAAGTTTTTATAAAATAAAACTGCCACAAAAGCGATATTTAAAAAGGGTATCATAGCAAGTTCTTGCTCTTTTATTGCTTTAATTTTAAAAAAAATAAAAAAAGGCAAAGTCAAAATAGAAGCTATAAATAATACTAAAAATCCATACTCAAAACCTAAAATTCCACCTATACAAGACATAATAATAATATCAGCATCACCCAAATTTTCTAAAATTTCATCTTTTTTTCGGAAATTCATTAGAAAAAAAACCAAACTTTTTAATAAAAAAACAAATCCTCCAAAACTAAAAGCATTTAGTAAAAAACCTCCGCTAAACTCTTTAAAAATCAAAAAATGTAAAATTTCACTTTCCCTAAAGGCGTAAAAAAAAGCAAATAAAAAAGCGCTCCAAAGTAAAATTTGTGGTACGGCTTTGAGTTTAATATCAATTAAAGAAAGTAAGAAAAGATTAAATAAAAATAGAGATAAAAATAAAAAATCATAAAAATTTTGACTTAAAGAATAAACCAAAATAAGCAAAATTATGCCTAAAATTTCATTGATTAACAAAGAAATAGGCAAATGACATTTGCAAGTTTGACATTTTGCCTTTAAAAAAACATAAGAAAAAATAGGAATAATTTCATAGTATTTTAATTTTGTATCACAAGAAAAACAAAAAGATCGCGAGATAAAAAAGGGCTTTTTTTCAATTATCCTACTTGCCAAACTTGTGCAAAAAGAACCCAAACAAGCCCCTAGAATTATTATGAAAAATATCATTTTCCAAAAGTTCTTTCTCTATTTCTAAATTCTTTAATAATCCTTTTAAATTCTCTCTTGGTAAGAGATGGAAATAAAGTTTCACTAAAATAAATTTCAGCATATGAACACTGCCAAAGTAAGAAATTTGAAAGCCTTTTGGCATTTCCAACGCGAAGCATCAAATCCACATCTAAAGGTAAATCTAAATTTTGCGTTAAATTTTCTTCATTTAGCTCAAGTTTTTTTTCAATCACACGCTTAACAGCTCTTATAATTTCATCTCTTGCACCATAACTTATAGCCAAATTAACACAAAGTGCGTCACAATGCTTTGTTTTTTCTTCAACTAAGGTAATTTTTTCTCTTACTTTATCTTCCAAACGCGATAAATCACCTATAGCTCTTAAACGCACATTATTTTTTTCAAATTTTTCTAAAGCTTCATCTAAACAACGATCTAAAAGTTCAAAAATAAAATCAATTTCATCTTTAGGACGCTTCCAATTTTCCGTACTAAAAGCAAAAAGGCTTAAATTTGAAATATTTTCTTCCATGCAAACTTCCATCAATTTTTGCATAGTTTTAACTCCTTGGGAATATCCAAGTTTTGCCAAAAAACCCTTAGCCCTAGCCCAGCGCCTATTGCCATCCATAACAACAGCAAGGTGTTTTAATTCATTCATTTTTCATCCTTTAAAATCAAAAAGCCTTTTGAAAACAAACAAAGGTTCAATCTTGTTTTCTTGCGATACATTAAAATCTAAATGTTCGTTTAAAAATTTTTGCACCTTAGCAAAAGGTGTAAAAACACTAATGCCTTGCGAGTCTATTAAAATTTTTAAAGCTCCAAAAACACTAAAATATAAGTAAATTTCTAAATATTTTGCTCTTTTACGCATTTGAAACAAGCAAGATTTATTTTCAAAGATAAAAGGAATATGATAAATATTTTCAAAACTTGCAAAAAGCATTTCTTTTAATATCTGATAACGCTCTATATCTTTACAATCTAAAAGATTTTGTATGATGAATTTTTTATAAGAAATTTTATCCTCTAAAATAGCGATTATCAAAGCCAATCCCTCTTCAAAAGGTTTGAAATTAGGACGCTTTGAAAGATGTTTAAATTGTATAACTCCACCATTTTGCATATAAAGTTCAGCTAAATATTCAGCACCAATTTCAAGCTCTATCATGCTTTTGGTTTGAATCTTTTTATGATTTAATAAAAGCGTATAATGTCCATAACCTGATTTAGCTAAAACTTTCATTTGTATAGGTAAGGTAGAATTAATCATACTCATAATTTTTCACACCATTTTACTAATTCAAATGCCAATTTTTCTTTGCTTTGCAAAGTGCTTTTATTTTCATTGTTTAAAGTGATAAAATAAAGCTCATTTTGATCGCTTCCAAAATAATTTTTTTGATCAATGATATTAAGACAAACCATATCAAGTTGCTTATCTTTTAAAGATTTTTTCGCATTTTCTAAGGCATTTTGAGAATCAAATTCCATCTTAAAACCTATCTTTTTGCCTTGAAATTTGCAAGTTTTAAGCAAATCTTCATTTAAAGATAGATGCAAATTTAAACCCTGTAAATGCTCATTTTTTTTAATTTTCCCTTTTACACTTTGAGGGATAAAATCACTCACCGCAGCCGTCATAATCAAAAAGTCATGATTTAAATTTTTATCCAAAAGCTCCTTTAGATCCTTAGAACTTTCAAATTTGCAAAGCTCATAAGGCGTATCAAATTCCACAGAGCTTAAAAGTTTTACCCTAGCTCCTAAAAAATAAAAAGCATCAGCTATGGCCTTTGCCATTTTTCCACTTGAAAAATTACTCACACAACGCACATCATCGATCTTTTCTTTTGTGCCGCCACCTGTGATAACTACACTTTTATCGCACCAAAACTTTTCTTTTAAAAGTTCTCTTTTGGTGATATTAAAAATATTCTTAACTTCAGCTAAGGCTCCTACGCCTTCATCTTTACAAGCTAAAACTTTACAAATAGGCTCTATAATCAAAGCTTTATTTTCTTTAAGCATCTTTAAAGAATTTTGCGTGCTAAAATGATGAAACATATTTGTATTTGCCGCAGGAGCTATGATAAGAGATTTATTTGCTGCGATTAAGGTTTGGATAAAAAGATTATCCGCTATACCAAAAGCAAGTTTATTGATAGAATTAACACTTGCAGGGGCAAACAAAACAAGGTCTACATCCTTGCTAAAAGCTATGTGATTGTTTGAATTTTTCCAACTTTCATTTTCCTCACATAAAACTTCATCAACCAAGGCTTCAAAACTCATTTTGCTAGCAAATTTTAACAAACCATTAGAAAGCAAAACTTTTACCCTAAAGCCTTCTTTTTTAAACAAAGAAATAAGCTCATAAGATTTATAAAAAGCTATACTACCGCTAATGGCTAAAAGTATGGTTTTCATTTTTGAAATTTCTTATAATAATAATCTTTTATCATTTTATGTCCTGCTCTATTGATAAACAAAGCACCCTTTTCTACATTGACACTTACTGTGCTTCCTGCTGCTATGATCACTTCATCTTCGATTTTTACAGGTGCGATAAATTGCGTATCAGAACCTACAAAAACATTTTTTCCTATGATGGTTTTATGCTTTTTTACCCCATCATAATTACAAGTGATAGTCCCACAGCCTATATTGGTTCCACTATCTATCTCACAATCTCCTAAATAGCTCAAATGCCCTGCTTTTACGGTATTTAACTTTGCATTTTTGCATTCTACAAAATTTCCTATATGAGTGTTTTTTAACTCACAATTTGGACGCAAATGTGCCAAAGGCCCTACATCGCTATTTTCTACGATGGAATTTTCTATCACGCTTGAACTTTTAATGATAGAGTTTATAATCTTACTTTTGCCCTCTATCCTTACATTTTCATATACTTCACATTCACCTACAAATTCAACATCTGCACCTATAAAAGTGCTTTGCGGTAAATGAAAAATCACACCCTGTTGCATCCAGTATTTTTTAATTTTTTTTTGCATGAAATTTTCAGCTATACTGAGTTCAAATTTATCATTAATCCCCATAAATTCATCTTCATCTACAAAAACTGCTTTAATCATCACATCTTTTTCTTTTGCTAGTTTTACAATGTCGGTTAAATAATACTCTTTTGCCGCATTATTGTTATCAATCAAAGGTAAAAGCTCTTTTAAAAGCCTCGAGTCAATCACATAAACCCCAGCATTGCAAGTATTTATCTCTTTTTCTTGCGTATTTGCATCTTTAAATTCAACAATTTTTTCAACGCTATCGTTTTTTATCACCACCCTACCATAACTTTTAGGATCTCTTGCTTTAAAAACTGCTAGATTTAATTTTGCATTATTACCCAACAAAGCTTCCAAACTTGTTTGCTCAACCAAAGGCATATCACCACAAAGAATCAACACTCTTTCATTTTTAGGCTCAAACCCACTTAAAGCTCCCGCAGTTCCTGGATAATTTTGCAAATCTTGCTCTAAAATTTGTGTTTTTGGAAAATATTCTAAAATTTCTTTTTCAACGCGTTCTTTTTGATGCGATAAAACTACACTTACATCATCACTTAAAGCAAAAGCCTTTTTTAAAATGTGTAAAATCATACTTTTTTGACAAAGCTCTTGCAAAACCTTTGGCTTTTGTGATTTTATTCTAGTGCCTAATCCTGCCGCTAAAATCAAAATAGAAGTTTTCATTTTTTACCTTTGTTATCAAGAAGTCTAAAAGACTATTTTAGCAGTTTAAAGTTAAAATCCTAATACCCTTAAACTAGTTTTTAGTCATCAAAAGATAAAATTTAAATTTCTTTAATAAAAAACAAAAAAAGGTTTTTAAATTTTGAAAAAAATATTATTATTTTTACTTTTAAGCATGAGCTTATTTGCTGCTGAAGCAACTATCCCTACAGTAAATTTAAGCTTAAGTGCACCCAATACACCTAATCAGCTTGTTACTACTTTAAATATAGTGATTGTTTTAACCATACTTGCGCTCGCTCCAAGTATAGTTTTTGTTATGACTTCTTTCTTGCGTCTTATTGTAGTATTTTCATTTTTACGACAAGCTATGGGGACGCAAAGTATGCCACCTAACACTATTTTGGTAACCTTGGCTTTAATTTTAACTTTTTTTATCATGGAACCTGTAGCTACAAAATCCTATAATGAAGGTATAAAACCTTATTTAGCAGAAAAAATAGGCTATGAAGAGGCTTTTATAAAAGGAGCAAAGCCTTTTAAAGATTTTATGCTTAAAAATACTCGCGAAAAAGATTTAGCCCTTTTTTATCGCATACGCAATCTACCTAATCCCAAAACCATAGATGATATTCCCCTTACGGTTTTAGTTCCTGCTTTTATGATTTCAGAGCTTAAAACCGCTTTTGAAATAGGGTTTTTAATCTACCTGCCCTTTTTAGTCATAGATATGGTTGTAAGCTCAGTTTTAATGGCTATGGGTATGATGATGCTACCTCCTACTATGATCTCTTTACCTTTTAAACTCTTAATTTTTGTATTAGTGGATGGATGGAATTTGCTAGTGCAAAGGCTTGTGGAAAGCTTTGTAACCTAAGAAGGAAAATCCTTCTTAGAAAAAGAATTCTAAATTATTCTTTTTAAAAGTATCTTTAACATCTTTAAGATATTTCTCTCCTAAAGAATCAAAAAGCCCATCTTTTTTGCTTTCTGCAATAAATTCATCAAGCTCTTTTTTAAGTTCTGCATTGCCTTTTTGTACTGCTATACCCCAAAACTCAGGATTTTCTTGAAAAGGCGCTAAAATGGCTCTGGTTGTATCTTGATGCTTTTGCCAAGTCCGATAAATCGTAAGTTGATCATAAAAAAATCCATCAGCCTTGCCTTGAATCACTTCCAAAATAGCAGCATTTTCTTTATCAAATAAATTAATAGTTGCATTTTTTAAATTTTTAACCGCATATAAATGCCCTGTAGAACCACGCTTTAAAGCCAAAACTTTGCCCTTTTTATCTAAATCTTTGATATTTGTAATATCAGAGTTCAAAGGAGTTAAAATAGCCAAATTTGCCTTAGCATAAGGAATGCTAAAATCCACCACTTTCTTTCTCTCATCGGTAATTGTCATAGAGGACATAATAAGATCTATCTTGGCTGTTTTTAAAGCAGGTATTAAACCATCCCAAGCGATATTTTTTACTACAAGTTTATAGCCGTTTTTCTTTGCAAAAGCTTCTAAAAAATCCACGCTAATTCCACTTGCTTTGCCTGTTTTATCGCTCATTTCAAAAGGCGGATATCCAAGCTCCATTCCTACAACCAAATCTTTTGCACTCAAATTTAAAGCAAAAAAAGAGATAAAAATCAAAATAATTTTTTTCATAATTTCCTTTCAAATTTTTTTGTAAAAAAATTATACTAATTTTATCTTATTTTGTTATTAGCAATTTGTTTCAAACTTAAAAAATTAAAACTTCTAAACCCTAGTTTGTCCTATAAGATTATTAAGTCTATCCATTATAGAATTAACATAAGAGTCTATACTTTGGTTACTTGCTTTCCAACCATTAGCTTTTACTTGATTAAATTCTCTATCAAACCAAGCTCCACCATAACCTATGCTTGTATTTTGCCAAGCAACTCCTTTTTCCATTGCATATATATCTGCATCAAGCCAGCCATCTTGTGCATAACCTTTTAACAAACTTGCAAAATCAACTTTGCCTGTCATAATGTCATTTAAAGCAATGCTATCACCATTAAAACTTTCTTTAGCCATAGCCCTATTGTAAGCTTCTACTTTTGGATTAAGTGTGGTTTTTGGACTCTCAACAGGTTGTCCGCTACCATATGATTTTAAAAAACTCATAAATAAAGCTTCTTTAGAATAGCTTCCATCTTCATTTTGTGGATAAACTGACATATTAGGATTAAAAGTATCTATTGCAGTGTCTTTATCTAAATTTTGAGTTTGCATACTTTGCGGAGTGAAATTTAATGGTTGTAAGCCTATATTAATATGTCCAAACATTCCTAATTGTTCTGCTTCATTATATTGCTCTTGTGTATTATAATAGTTTGTTATTGTTAGCTTGTCATAATTTTTCGGCATAATACCTATAGTTTTATCAGATGATAATTCACTAATTCCCTTAGGCATAGAATTTATATCTGCTTCAGTGAAACTTGTTCTATTGGTATCATTAAAAACATAATTAATAATTTGATTAAATTGATTATAATATTGTTTTATGGTTTCAGCCATATCTATGTTTGTATAATATTTATCTATACCTAAATATTTTTTTATATCTGAAGTATAAGAGTTATTTTCAGCTTTCCTCTCTATCTCATCCAAAGTAGATTTATGTATCTTAAAATCTTCAGGAAGTCCCGCAGCTTTGTTAAAATCACTTCCCATATAACCATCTTTATCTACACTATAACCATAGGCTGTATTGGTAGAAGTGCTTATATCTGCTTGTTTATATTTTAGAGTATAAATAGAGTTTTTAAATTCACTAGATATATTATAATTAGGGGAAGCTGTTTGAGTGGTATTATTAATGCTAAGATTAGTGCTATTGCTAGTATTTGTTGTATTAGTAGAATTTGAATTATTGCTTAATGCATTGTTGTTACTTAATATTTCACTTCTTGCTAGAGTTTGTGAATTTTTACTTTCTATATCACTTAACTTGCTGGCATTTTGTTTTAAAAAAGCATTAGCAAAACTTATTTTAGAATTTTCTTTACTTTCTTTATTAGCTTTACTTTGTGAAAGTATAGAATTATAATTTGAGTTATCATTGATGCTAAAGATACTCATATTAATTCCTTGATTTAGATTTTTTTGCCTTCAATCTAAATATATTAAAATAATATAAGCAAGATCTGTTCCGTTTTGGGGTG
>NZ_MJXQ01000040.1:637-11265 GCF_001762865.1 Campylobacter sp. BCW_6468 | reverse complement strand
ACTTGTATCTTTTAAATTGATATCTAGATTATCTTTACCTAAGATAAGTTCAAATTTACTTGATTTAATTTCTTTTAAACTTTCTTTTAAAAGAATATTGCTTAAAGCCTCAATGTTTTTGTTAAAGAGTTCTTTTTGAGTAGAGATGAAGGTCATTGGAAATCTCCTTGTTTTAAAGCATCGCCAAATTTTATATCTTTAGTAGCTTTTTTTCCTAAAAGCTCTTGATAAAATTTAGGATGTAGTCCAAAAGAAGGACGCACTGATTTTACATTTTCTTCGCTGAAAATTTCACCTTTTTTGATATCCTTACTTGCATATAAACTTCTTGCAAAAACACGGTTTTTAAGCGCCTTTTCATCTAAATCTAACTTACCATCGCCTAAAGCACTTTCGGTCTGTCTAACCGCATCTACCATAGCTTTAAATTCATCAAAATCAAGACTAAATTTACTGTCTTCACTTTCTATATTTTTATCTAACATAAAATGCTTTTCTATCACTCTAGCTCCAAGTGCTACTGCCATAACAGGAGCTAAAAAACCAAAGCTGTGATCGCTTAGTCCAACTTCAACATTAAATTTTTCTTTTAAACTTACTATGCCTTTTAAATTCATATCTTCTATGGCAGTAGGATAAGCCGAAGTGCATTTTAAAAAGATTAAATCAGGATTTTTTTCTTCTTTAAAAATTTCACAGATTTTAAAAAGTTCTTCTTCTGTAGCAATGCCCGTTGAAACGATAGTAGGTTTTTTTTCTTTGGCGATTAAACGCACGAAATTTTCATCATTAGCTTCAAAAGAAGCGATTTTATAGGCTATAGGATCAAAGCGTTTTAGAAATTCTAAATCTTCTTTGGCAAAAGGACTTGAAAAACAAAGTATGCCTTCATTTTGTGCGGTTTCAAAGATTTGAGAATGCCATTCATAAGGAGTTTTTGCGCTTTCGTAAAGCTCATAAAGTTTTCTTTTATCCCAAAGCCCACCCTTAATAATAAAATCTTCTTTGTTGCTATTTAGAGTCATGCTATCTGGAGTGTAAGTTTGAATTTTTATCGCATCAGCACCTGCTTTTTTGGCAGCTTTTATACTTTGAAGTGCCATCTCAAGACTTCCTGCGTGATTTGCACTAAGTTCTGCTATGATAAAAACCTTTTTATCGGTGTTAAAATTTCCTATTTGCATACTTTTCTTTCTTTGGTAAATTTCCTGACTAAAATGATATATAATTATATTATATATTTCTTCAATTTATATATTTATATTATATAAATATTACAACTTTGTTATGATTTTGCTTGGTTTCATTCAAAAAATGCCATATGGATTTAAATTATAGAATTCATTCATTTTTTAATTTTTATATAATATAAATATATAAAATCATAAAATAAAATTTAATTATAACGATATATATATTTAAGACTAATTAAAGGAAATTTATGAAATTTTGTAAAAAATGTGTGATGCCAGATACTAAGCCCGATTTACATTTTGATGAAGAAGGTGTTTGTGATGCTTGTCGTTCTCAAGAAGCTAAAAATCAAAATATTAATTGGCAAGAAAGAGAAAAAGAATTTTTTGAGCTTATAAAAAAATACAAAAAACATCCTGTTTATGATTGTGTTATCGGAGTAAGTGGCGGAAAAGATTCTACTTTTCAAGTGGTTAAAATGCTTGAACTTGGACTTAATCCTTTGTGTGTGTGTTTTGAGCCTAGCGTACCTACGAAAATAGGGCGCAAAAATTTAGACAATTTAAATCATCTTGGCGTGGATTTGATCCATATCAAGCGCGATCCAAAAGTTTATCAAAAACTTGCCCGTGAAGCTTTTATAAGAACAGGGGATAATGAGTGGCAAAACCATTTGGGAATTTTTACTTCTGTTCCACGCATAGCAGTAAATTTTGGAGTGCCTTTGATCATCTGGGGAGAAAGTCCGCAGATAGAGTATGGCGGTCCTGCGAGTAGTAAAAATAAAAATATTTTAGGCAGAGAGTGGCTTGAAGAATTTGGCGGGCTTTTAGGAAATCGTGCTTCTGATATGCTTGGGGTAAATGGTATCACTGAAAAAGATTTGTTTTTATATACTTATCCAAGTGATGAAGAACTTCAAAGAGTAGGGGTTACTGGGCTATTTTTAGGGTATTATTTTAAATGGGATTATAAAAAAATTCTTGAAATTTCTAAAAAATATGGTTTTTTAACTCTAGATCATCCTGTTGAGACTACTTATGAAAATTTTGAAAATTTAGATTGTTATTCTAATCATGTGCATGATTATTTAAAATACTGCAAATACGGCTTTGGTAGAGCAACGGATAATGCTTGTTTGGATATTCGTTTAGGTTATATCAGCCGTGAAGAAGGGGTGCGTTTGGTACAAAAATACGATGGCAAGCCCCCTAAAAAGGCTATTAAAAAATACCTTGAATTCAGTGGTTTTAGCGAGGAAGAATTTCAAAAAATAGTAGATTCTTTTACCAATAAAAAAATTTTTAAACGTGATGAAAATGGTAAATTTATAAGAGATTATGATGGTTCTTTGGTAAGAAAAGACGAGTGTGTTTTAAAATGATAGCGCTCATTGATTACAAGGCGGGAAATTTAAACTCTGTTGCTAAGGCTTTTGAAAAAATAGGAGCTATAAATTTCATAGCTAAAAATCCAAAAGATTTGCAAAAAGCAGATAAATTGCTTTTACCTGGAGTGGGATCTTTTAAAGAAGCGATGAAAAATTTAAAAGAATTTGGTTTTATAGAAGCTTTAAAAGAGCAAGTTTTAGTACAAAAAAAACCTATTTTAGGCATTTGTTTAGGAATGCAGCTTTTTTTAGAAAGGGGCTATGAAGGTGGAGTTTGCGAAGGACTTGGTTTTATAGAAGGTGAAGTAGTCAAATTTGAAGAGGATTTAAATTTAAAAATCCCACATATGGGTTGGAATGAGCTTGAAATTTTAAAACAAGTTCCTTTGTATCAAGGCATAGATAATAAGAGTGATTTTTATTTTGTGCATTCTTTTTATGTGAAATGCAAAGATGAGTTTGTAAGTGCTAAAGCACAATACGGACATAAATTTGTTGCATCTTTACAAAAAGATCATATTTTTGCTACACAATTTCACCCCGAAAAAAGTCAAAATTTAGGCTTAAAACTTTTAGAAAATTTTATAAGGCTTTAAATGTTAAAAACTAGAATTATCCCTTGTGTTTTGTTAAAAAACGGACAACTTGTTAAAAGTATAGAATTTAAAGATTTTCGCACTATAGGGCATTTAACTTCAACAATGAGAATTTATAATGCACGCAATGTTGATGAGCTTATTATCTTAGATATAGATGCTTCAAAAAGTGGAGAAATAGATTTTGAAAGTATAGAAGATCTTGCTAAAGAATGTTTTATGCCTTTAACTATAGGTGGCGGGATAAAAACCCTTGAAGATATACAAAAGATTTTAAATTTAGGTGCGGATAAAATTTCTATCAATTCTAAGGCCTTAGAAGATATGGAT
Organism: Campylobacter sp. BCW_6468; assembly: GCF_001762865.1. NCBI lineage: Bacteria > Pseudomonadati > Campylobacterota > Epsilonproteobacteria > Campylobacterales > Campylobacteraceae > Campylobacter > Campylobacter sp. BCW_6468. Next base: position 7,755 of record NZ_MJXQ01000040.1, on the reverse strand, counting down.
TTTATAAGTAAAGCGGCTAATCGTTTTGGTTCTCAATGTATAGTTTGTTCTATAGATGTTAAAAGAAAAGGAGGGCAATTTTGTGTTTATGACAGGGGAAATTTACTTGAAAAAAGTCCTTTAGAACTTGCTTTAGAATATGAAAAAAAAGGAGCTGGAGAGCTTCTTTTAACCTCTGTGGATTTTGAAGGAAAAGCAAAGGGTTATGATTTAGAACTTTTAAAGATCTTTCAAAATAAACTTAAAATTCCTCTTATTATCAATGGAGGACTTAGCAATCCAAGTGATGGAGTTGAGGCTTTAAATTTAGGTGCTGATGCTTTAGCGGGTGCTTATATTTTTCATTTTTCTAAGTATACCCCTAAAGATGTAAAAGAAGAATTAGCTAGGCAAGGCTTTGCAGTCAGATTGCTTTAGGCAAATATGGTAAAAATCTTTATCTTCATCATAAATAGTAAAATGATTTTGTTGATATAATTTTAAAGCTTTGCGATTGTCTTTGAAAACATAAGCTTTAAGAGTATTTACTTTTAAGTTTTCAAAAGCGTATTTTATAATTTCATTCATTAAAATTTGTCCTACGCCTTTTAAATTAGGTTTTGCGTAAAGTCCAAATTCGCAAGATTTAGTTGTGATATTGACAAAATCAATTACGCCGATAATCTGTTCATCTTGAAAAACTAAAAAATATTTTTTGCTAGAATCTTGATGTAATTTTTTTAAAAATCTTAAATGTTCTTCAAAATCAATATATTTTGTTTTCATAAATTGATTGATATCGGGGTGATTGCGCCATTTAAAAATCAGCTCTATTTCTTGAGAATTAAGTTCTGTGAAATTTTTAAGTTTTATCAATACTTATACTCCACTTCATACCCTTTTTTAGCAAGCCAAGTTGCTGTAGATTCTTGATTTTTAACATAACAAATAGCTTTGAAATTTGCCTTTAAAAGCAAGGCTTCATTGACTAAAGAACTTGCACTAATGATGAGTTTATTGCTTTCATTCATCAATTTTGCAATATTTTCATGATCGATAAATAATCTAATATTGTTATGTAATTTTGCAAATTTTTGCAATTTTTTAAGATTAGGATTAGAAGAGCTGGTTGCAATGCTGATGATTTTTGTTTTAGGTAATTCGCTAGCAATTTGTAAAGAAAGGTTTTTTATATCAGTTCCACCCATGCAAATGAAAAAATCATATTTTTTTTCTCTATTTTCTTTGGCCTCTTGATAAAATTCTTCCCTGATTAAAGCATAAGAAAAACCACATCTTACTTCGCATTTAAAAGGCACTAAACCTTCATAATCACTTGCTTTTGCATAGGCATTGACATTGAGTAAAATATCACAATGATGAGGCTTTATTTCATCATCAAAGCTTAGAATTTTCACCCCTGTTTCAAGCTTGATCAGTTTTTCATCATCTACGCTGATGCCATAGTGATCAATGATAAGAAGTTCAAATTTTTCTTCTTTGATGAGATTGATAAGCTCGTAGATACTTTCGCTACTAAGCTCATAAACAGGATAAGGAATTTCATCGATCAAGGAGCCTTCTAAAGGCAAGCAAGCAAAACTTACATCGCTATATTGTTTAGCTAAGACTAGATCGCGTTTAATGTGTCCAAAGCCTATTTGACTGGAGCTATCGCTTCTAAAAAGCACTTTCATGATTTACCTTATAAAGTATTTTTGCAAATTCCAAATCTTGTATGGTGTCTATATCGCAAACTAAATTTCTTGGCAATACAAACACGCTAGAATGAGGTTTAAATATAAAATCTTCCTCAAGCCAAGCTTTGCTTGTACCAAAATAAAAAGCTCCTGCATCATGATAAGCTTTTGTTAGATCTTGTGAACGACTTTTATAATGTTTTTCATCAAACATATAAACTTGATTGTTTTCATTTAGATAAAATGCCCTTTGTATAGGATACTCAAACCCAGTAGCAGCAAATAAAAACTTGCTTTGATTTTGTATAAATTTTTCATAGGCTTGTTTTAAAATGTCTTTATTTAACAAAGGAGCAGTAGCATAAAGGCAGCAGACATGATCATAAATTTGATTTTGGCTTTGTAAAATTTCTATGGCATTTTGCACTACAGCAGTGCTTGAAGCATAATCATCGCTTAAATTTTTATCACGCACAAAAGGAGCTTTTGCACCGTATTTTAAGGCTACTTCTATGATTTCTTCATCATCGCTTGAAAGCACCACTTCATCAAAAATACCTGAATTTAAAGCATTTTCTATGCTATAAGAGATTAAAGGTTTACCTAGAAAATCAATGATATTTTTTCTAGGAATTCTTTTTGATCCACCACGAGCAGGGATTATGCAAAGATTTTTCATAGTTAAGCCTTGTTTTTGTGTTTTATTTTACTAAAATTTAAGTATAATTGTCTTTAAAATACAATAAAAGGCTTAAAATTGCTTATAAATCAAACCTTTGAAATTGATTCTTGTGATGATGTAGAACTAGGCATTAAAAGAACTAGCAAGCTTGAATACCGCATTAGCTATGATGATGAAAAAGATCTCAAAGCTATAGTTTTTATAGTGGGTGGTTTTGGAGCTAATGCAAATATTTCTTTTTTAGATTTTGATAGGGAATATATTGCTAAAAATTTTGATGTTGTAGTGGTACATGTTTTTTATCATTGTTTTTGTGCAAGACAAAGTATTGATCAAAAGTATAATCCAAAGCTTATTCCCAATCAAGATGATTTAGAGCGTGTAAATGGCATTTTAAAAAATATTAATTTAGGACATTTATCGGTTAATAAAGATAATTTTGAACAAATTATTCCTCTTATAGAGCAAAAAGTTAATAAAATGAAACAAGCAGGTTTGGTTGATGAAAGCCAAAAAATAGAACTTTCTTGTGATTTTATCCCACCCAATGGAGATTATCAAAACTATGGCGTTATGGCAGCTATTGACCATATCAATGCTTTAAAAGATCTAGTTAAACGCTTTCCAAAATTTGCAGATTTACCAAAAATTTATGGGGGGGGGTCTTATGGAGGATACCTATCTTTACTCATAGCAAAAATAGCTCCTTGGTATGTGGATGGTGTGATTGATAATTCAGGTGTTTGCTTGCCATTTTTGGCGTGCATTTTAGGAAGAGAAATGAATCAAGGGGAATTTTATTTCGAAGGAAGTGGTTATAGACTTTATTGTTTTGTATATAAATACTGGAATAGAAATATGAATTCTTCTTATTATTTTGGTGATGAAAATTATTTAATCAGAGCAGTTTTAAATTCAAACCATCTTCAAATTCAATCAAATTTAAATAAAAATACCATTTTTGTAAGCTATCATAGTATACAAGATATGGGTGCGCCAGTGCAAAATAAAATAGAACTTTATAAGTGTTATCAGGAATTAGGATATGATGCAACTTTACATTTAATAAAGGATGAAAATGATATAGATGGTAGATTTGTAAAAAGTTTAGAGCATGGACTTAGAATGACTGATAGGGCTTTATTTAGAAAAGAACTTCCTTTAATGCTTGAAAAACTACAAGGAAGAAAATCTTTTATGCAAGAAAATTCTATCTCTTATCCTTGTGGGAATAAAGTATTTGTGTTTAAGGATTTAGAAGATAAATTTGAGTTAGAGATGATAAATTAAAATAAAGATAAAGGATATAAAATGACAGCATATTTACATATAGGAACTACTAATACAGGAAATCAAGAAAAACAAGGCTTCTTGATGCAAAACGAAGAAAAGCTTTTGCAAAAAGCTTATATTTACCCAAAAAGTCTTAGAGTGGCAAATAGGCATTGGGCTTTGGTGGATATGGTTTTAGAATTGGTTCAAAAAGAAGATATTTTAAAAAAAGAGAGTGTTTTAAGTCATATCACAAATGAAAGACTTCTTAGAGCTATAGAAAATTTTAAAAGTGAAAGTGCTTTACATAAAGATAAAAAATTTATTTTTTCAGCTGAGGGTATAGTTTGGGATTTTTCTACCAAAAAACATGTAGAAATTTTAGAAAAGATTATGAGAGAGTTAGGTTTTACTCAAATTTATATTATTGTGTATTTTAGAGATACTTTGGGTTATTTAAACTCACATTGTTCTCAAGATCATAAAAACAATATGGGGTATTATTCTGCTGATTTTGCTCCGCAAGATCATCCTAGAAAATATATTTTTGACTATGAATGGATTTGCAAAACTCATGCTGAGGTATTTGGAGAAGAAAATTTGATAGTAAGACTTCTAAGGGAGGATTATGTAGGAGGGACTTTACTTAAGGATTTTGTTTATCATTTAGGACTTGAATGGGATGAGAGTTTTGTTTTAAAACAAACCAAAAATGAAAGTTTTAATCTTTTAGGAATGGAGCTTATGTCAAGATTAAATCAAAAAGATTTAAAGCAGGATAATCTTAATTCTTTGCTTTTTATGGCAAGAAGAAAATTTGAAGGCAGCAAAGAAAAAAGATTAAAATTTGCAGTGCAAAAAGATATTGCTAAAGCTTATGTGGATTATTTTGCTTCTTCACTTGAATGGGTAAAAAACAAATATTTCCCGCATAAAAATTCTCTTTTTACTCCTGTAAATTGGGAAGAATACGAACAAAACTATACTTTAACTCATACACTAAGCAAAGACTGGGATGATGTGGCGGATTTTATAGCACAAATTATTGTTTCTAAAAATGAAATCATCAGTTCTTTAAAAGAACAGCTTGAACTTGCAAGGAAAGATTAGTCTTTCATTGCAGTTTCAAGCATTTTTTTGATATTTTCAAAGCTTTCAAAATTTTCAGGTGTGATAAATTCTGCTTTTAAGGGTTTTTTATAAAATTTTTCTATTTCGGCAACCAAAGCCATGATATCGATACTATCGATAAAATCTTCACTTACTAGATTTTCCATACTCTCATTGATATCTGTTCTTTCTATATTGATAAAAAATTGTTTGATTTCTTGCATTTTTTCTCCTTTAGTTTTTTGAAATTATAAAATATTTATTTAAACAAGTTCTTTTAAAACCTTTCTATCAATTTTACCATTTTGATTAAGCTTAAATTTGTCGAGTTTAATAAAATTTTTTGGGATCATATAAGAAGGTAATTTATCTTTCAAAAAAGCTTTAAAATTAATTTCTTCTTCACTTTCATAAAAACAAATAATATCTTCTTTAAAAATACAAGCACTGTTTTTAATATTCACATGAGAATTTATCACGCTTTCTATTTCTCCAAGTTCTATTCTATGTCCCATATATTTTATCTGATTATCTGCTCTTCCGTAGCATAAAAGCTCTCCAAATTCATTATAAGAAACGATATCTCCTGTTTTATAGAGTAAATCTAAATAATTATCATGTAAAGGATTTTGAGTAAAAACTTGTTTGGTTTTTTCTTTGTCATTATAATACCCTAAAGACAAAGAAGTTCCACGCACGAAAAGCTCCCCTTTAACACCTATTTGTTTAGGACTTATGAAATTCATATTTTCATCAAAAACTAAAAGTTCTGTGTTTTTGCACGCTTTTCCTATCGGTAAAAGTTCTTCATCTTTAAAAGTGCGATTGATGATATAAAAAGAACATACATCAGTGATTTCTGTTGGGCCATAAAGGTTGGCAAATAAGGCATTGGGTAAGTGTTTACGCCAAATATTGAGCTGTTTATTGGGCATGATTTCACCACAAAAAAGTATCTTTTTTAAGGCGTTTAAACTAAAATTATTCAAAGCTTCAGTATTTGCAAAATAAATCAGCACCGAAGGTACCCAAAATATAGTGCTTACTTTTTCTTTTTCAAGGCATTCTAAAATTTTATTTGGAAAGGCAAAAAGATGATTAGGTAAAAGGTGTAAAGTCGCTCCTGATTTTACACTTGAAAAAATATCTAAAATGCTATTGTCAAAATAAAATGGCGCTTGATTGGCTAAAATTTCATTCTCATCAAATTTAAAAGTCTCACACACCCAAAAAGTATAATCAATCACACTCTTATGAGCTATGCTTACTCCTTTAGGAATGCCTGTGCTCCCACTTGTAAAGAAAACATAGAGTAAATTAGTATCTATATGTTTTTCTTTGGCATGCTTTATTAAACTCTCATCTATATTAAAACTTTCAAAGTCTTGTGTATAAAGCGTAGGTAAATCTAAGTTAAAATTTAAGTCCTTTGAAGTGATAAAAAGTTTAGGCTTTAAAACTTCTATGACTTTTTCTACTCTTTCTTTAGGACTTTTTTCATCTAAAAGTGTATAAAAATTTCCACTGAGTGCCACTCCAAAAAATGAAATCAAACAATCAATCCCTTTAGGCAAGATGATTAAAACAGGAGCTTGAGTAGGATTATCATTTCCTAAAGTTTTTAAAATTTCACTGGCTAGTTTTTTAGAAAAGAGATCAAAGTCTTTGTAAGTGATTTCCTTTCTTTCTTTGACAAAGGGTTCTACAAAAGCAGTTTTTTCGCTAAATTTGATTAAACTTTTTTCTAAAAAATCATAGATATGAGTTGTCATGATTTACCTTTTTAATTTTTTGTAATATAATATCGATAAATTAATAAAAAAGGCCTTTATATGCTCATAAACCAAAGCTTTGAAATCGATTCTTGTGATGATGTAGAATTAAATATAAAAAGAACTAGCAAACTTGAATACCGTATAAGTTATGATGATGAAAAAGAGATTAAAGCTATAGTTTTTATAATAGGAGGTTATGGAGCCAATGCAAATATATATTTTTTAGACTCTTATAGAAATTATATTGCTAAAAATTTTGATGTTGTAGCAGTGCATGTTTTTTATCATTGTTTTTGTCAAAGGCGTTCAGATGTTGAGAAATATAGTGCATACAAATATTTTCAAGAGGAAGATATTGAAAATATTAAAAATTTATTAAATCAGTTTCATTTTTCTTATGGTGAAATAAATAATGATAATGCGCTTTTTTTAGCGAATTCTTTAGTGAAACATGTAGAAAATTTAAAAATGCAAAATAAACTCGATCATAACTTTAAACTAAATTTTACTTCAACTTTTATCCCGCCTAATAGAGATTATCAAAATTTTGGCATTATGGCAGCTATTGATCATATCAATGCTTTAAAAGATTTAGTTAAA
>NZ_MJXQ01000040.1:0-587 GCF_001762865.1 Campylobacter sp. BCW_6468 | reverse complement strand
GGGGTCTTATGGAGGATACTTAGCCTTGCTCATAGCAAAAATAGCTCCTTGGTATGTGGATGGTGTGATTGATAATTCGGGTTCGGCTTTGCCACCTTTAAATTATATTTTAGGAAGAGAAATGGAACATAGTTACGGTGATTATTATGAAGATTTTCCACATAATAGGATTATTTTTTTTCTAAAAACCCACTGGACGCTTAAAGAAAATTCACCTTATTTTTTTAATAATGAAAATTATTTTATTAGAACATTGTTAAATAAGGATCATTTGATTTTGCAAAGTCAAAAAAATAAAAATATTATTTATGTGAGTTATCATAGCGATAAAGATCCTCTAACGCCTGCCAATTTTAAACAACAAACCATGCAAATATTAAAAATTTTAGGTTACGATGTAAGCTTAAATTTGATAGATGAAAATAAAATTGATGGAAAATTTATTAAAAATTTAGATCATGGTTGTGGTATACCTGATAAAGCCTTATTTAGAAAAGAACTTCCTTTAATGCTTGAAAAATTACAAAAAAGAAAATCTTTAATGCAAGAAAATTCCATCTCTTATCCTTGTGGAAATAAAGTGTTTA
>NZ_MJXQ01000039.1:129206-297148 GCF_001762865.1 Campylobacter sp. BCW_6468 | reverse complement strand
TGAACTTACCCTCTCAAATATAAAAGATAAAGAACAAATTTATTTAAAAGCCCAAAAGGATTATGATGAATTAGTACAACATAATTTCACTCAAAGAATTTTAAATGATAAAGATTCTATAGTGGATGGAATTTATAATGAAAGGATTAAAAAGGTTCATACTCAAACCATAGACTTAGCTAAAAATGTCAATGTAGGAGGAGAATACTTAACTAATGTAGGCTTATCTAAAGATACCATAGTAGGATTAAGCAATACCTTAAATGTAGGAGTAGATAATAAAGTAAGAGTATCTAAGAATTCTAGCGAATATGTAGGAGAAAACAAAGATATAGAAATAAGTGCTAATCAAAACACTATTATCCATAAGGATGAGATAAGAAATGTGAAGGGAAATAAAAAGGAGGTGGTTGAGGGGCATTATGATATTAATGTCAGTGATAAAACGCAAGTGTTAAGCGAGAAAGAGATGGATTATAAAAGCAAAGATAATATTCTTTTTACAAGTAATGAATCCATAGGATTTGAAAGTGATAAAAATACAAGCATGGTAGCTGATAATATCACAACTATTCATGAGTTAAAAGCCGATAGCGAGGCGACTATACAGGTAGGAGAAACAATTATTAATGCAAAACCTGATTGTGTTATCATTAAAGCAGGTGGAGTAGAAGTAATTATAGACTCTAATGGACTTGTGGTTAAAGGTGGAGAGCTTAAAGCAGAGTAAAGGATAAACAATAAAAAAACCTTTTTACAAACTTAAAAGATTTTATATACCTTGTGGTGTGCTTATAGCTTTGATTATTTTTATAAGCTTAACTTATCATTTTTTACAACGACCTTTAGAGCTTATCTTTTGGGATAGATATTATTATGAAAAAGAATATCAAAATGCTAAAGATATGTATAAACTATTTAAAAGTAATGAAGAAGAATTTAAAAAAGTTTTTAAAGAGCAAAACTTAAATGAAGAATTAAAAACAAATCAAAAAGAATTGTTAAATTATATGCATCATTTCAAAAGAGATTCTAATTTTATGCAAATTTTAGGTTTGGATAATGCTTATCTTAAAGCTCTTAGAGATAAGACAAGTATATTTGGAAGAAAAAGTGAAAATAATCTTAATTATTTTTATCTTGCTTCTAATAGCACTACTAATTTAGATGAAATGAATAATTTTATAAGCATTATAGATAAATATATCATTTTTATCAATAAAATAGATACATTGCCTGACACTTATACACTCATGAAAATAGCCTTTAACGCTGATTATTTTCTTTTTAATCTCGTCCCATTTGCTTCAAACTTTATTTGCTCTATACCGCAAAAAGAACAATTATTAGAAAATATGATAAATTCTTATGAAAAAATGGATTTATTATACAAAACAAAACTAAAAACCGAAATTCAAGAAATGATATACCCAGCGATATATGCAACAAAAAAACTTAATCATTTCATAGATATTGCCAAAGGAAGATTAAATGCATGTGGAAAATAATTTAAGTCCTGAAGATAGACAAGGTATAGAAAATTACCTTATTATTTTAAATACGATAAGTTTTCTAGGCGATTTGAATATAAAATATAACAATCATAATGCAAAGATTAAAAATTATTCTAGTGGTTATTGTAAGTATTATTGTAAAATAGCTTAGATTTTAGGATTATAAATGAAAAAACTTTTTTATAGACTTAATTTTTTATTTAATACAAAATTAAAAAAATTAACTTGGATTGTAGCTATATTATTTATCGGATATAAATTACTTTTTTATACCGAAATTAAAAATGGTTATGTAAAAGTGACTTTACGTCCTATAGTAACACTTAATCAAGAGGGTTATTGCATAAAAGAAGGTAGAAGATTAAGCCAAAATGAATTATTTGAAAGAGCTACTAAAGATTGGCTTGAAAAACTTTATAACCAAGCACATGATCCACTAGTTATGAATGCAGATGGAGATTGGCTTGATATCACTAATTGCTATTATTCAAGCAAAGAAAAAGCAAAGAAAGGTTTAAATTGTCAATTTTACAGCAACGGCAAACAATTTGGTATCGATGATATTGCAAAACAAATTGATCTTAATAAAAGCCAAGAAGAAAATATGCAAAAAATAATGCAAGGCTTTAGCATTGTAAGACCTTTTGAGGAGGAAAAAATTTTAACAGATGATTTAGAGCTTAAATATTCTTTACTCTTACAAGATAGGTTAGGTGATTTTACTTTTATGCCTTATGATATTAGATTTATTGTCGTTGGTGGTGATACTGGTTATTATTCAAAATTTGGTTATTCTGTTTTTGCTTTAATGATACAAAAATATTTTATTGGAAACGACCATGACTTTAAATTTAAAAAAGGCACTGTAGAATATTGGAAAAATAAAGATAATAAAAACAATCATGAATACATATATTATCCCATTACAAATTGTGGCGAAGTTGAAATGCGTTATGACTTTGATCCTCCTGGATTATATTATCAATTATTTCATGATATGCAATGGAGGGATGAATGGCATCGTTAAATTTAAAAGGCGATTATGGAGTAGAAATTTTATCCTATTATCTTTGGGGGCAAAGCACACCGCCAAGTGATTTAGCCAGAAAAGATAACCGTGTGCTTATAGGTAAAGATTATCAAGCAAGAGATGAAAAAGAAATAATCATACAAGCTTCAGCACTTGATTATATGAAATATGTAGATAGATATACCAATGCTACAAATTTTGGGATATTTCAAAATTTTTTCAAAAGTGTTTTTAGTGAAAAAGAACTTGGGGAATTTAAAGATAAAATAGAAAATGAAACATATATTTTAGAATTAGACGATATCATAAAAACTAAGGTATATGGAGGTGTAAATCCGTTTCTTGATGAAGATAATAAGAATAAAGATAAAAGCACTAAAGATAAAGAAAATAATGAAGAAAATAAATACGAAAAATACGATGAAAATAAAATGGCAGTTAGAATAATTCATTATTATTTAGATACAAATTCAGGCAATTATGCTAAAAGAGCTTTTGCTTTTGGAAGCACAAGTATAGCATTTAATAAAGATGTAAAATTTCATATTAGTGCTAAAACTTATGAACCTGTTTGTATTTCCAATCTACAACTTTATCCTTTAAAGGATAATTTTGATTTTGAAAGTGATAGCAGTCTTGCAGAATTTGTAAATTTCTTTCTAGAAAAGGAATTAGATCCCTTAAAAATAGGTAGAACGGTTAATATTCATTTTATAGATCAAGAAAAGATTACACCTATGGTTATTTATAAAAGAGTATTTCAAATACTTCAAAACCAATCTTTTAATTCTTTAACTCCTTCTATAACTTCACTTCGTGAATATTATAAAACCCGTATCCTGCCATCTGGGGTATTATATTTGCAAGATGACAATACAAACTCTCAAACCAATTTAGAACAGACTATCCTCTACAACAATACAAGTTTTAACAAAATTTCAAAAGAACCCTTAAATGAATCCTCATCCAGTGCTAAAGAACCTTGCTTTATCACTTTATATTTAAAAGATGAACACAATAAACCCATTGCTAATGCTAAAATCATTATCAAAGGTTTTAAACATGATGAAGCTTTAAGAGTAGTTAATCTAAAAAGACGCAGTGATGAAAAGGGTAAAATAAGATTTGATAAAGAAAAGTATTTTAGTGATTGTTATAGCTTTAAAGTAAAGCTTGATGAAAGTGAAGCTTATTTTCCTACTCCTTTACAAAATGCTAAAAGGATATTTAATAATTATACCCATCACAAAGTTGGACTCATACTTAAATTTAAAGCAAAAGATCATTTAGTTTATGATGGATTTAATCTCTATCATTATAAAGGAAATGAATTAATTAATTCTTATATGGCAAGAAGTGGTACTGCTAAGGCAGATAATGAAAAAAGAAGTAAAAAGCAAATTGCAAATTATTTTTACCAAGATGAAAAAGATACAAGTAAAGGTAAAAAAGCTTATTTTTATTATGATGATGAAAGTATTAAAGATAGATTTGGCACTTTGCCTGAAGGAGAATATTATTTAAAGATTAATGAAATAGCTAAAGATACTAACCCTAGCTTTTTAAAAGATTATCCCTTTGAAATAGGAAAAACTTGGGGAAAATGTTGTGTAAGATTATATACCAATAAAGAATGTTCTAAAACTTTTAAAGAAGTAAAAATAAAAGAAAGTAATGAAAAAGAAAACAAAACAAGCAAAAAAGATAAAAAAGAGCAAAGCATAATAAAAGATAATCTATATCTTTACTCTATCAATGAAAAGGGAGAATTTGGCAGTAATGGTAGCATAGGTATGGCACAAGCACAGTTATTAGAGGATTTAAGTAAGCAAGCTAAGTTTGTGCAGAGTGAGGGGGAAAATATAATCTCACTCAAAGTGGCTTACCCTGAAAAAATAGATAATAAAATTATATTTGTAGGAAAAGTTTATGAATAAAACACTAATATTTCATGAAAATTCCCATATTGATTTAAATGCTTCTTTTGCACCAGGGACTTATATAGAATTGCAATTAGAAAAAGAAAGCGATAAAACGCTAAATTGGAGTTATGTAGAGTGCAATAGTGAGAAAAAAATGCGATCTTTGTTGGATGTTGATTGTCGTTCTATTGAGGCTAAAGATCTTAAATTTATAGCGAGTTTTAAAGGTAATATTTGTGGATTTCATTTACCTATAAGTAGAGATAATGAACCAATAAAAGATATAAAAGATTATAAATATTACATCATAGTCTTTGCTTATGATGAAAAAAAGGCTATACCTAGTTTAGAAGATTTTCATATAGTTATAGATATGAGCTTTAGAGTAGGAGTTGGAAGGGATGAGGATGTAAAAGAAAGCAAACTAAGGAATGATTTTAATAGTGATATAATTCAAACAAATTGTATTTTTAGTGTTCTTGAGGCTGTAGAGTTTTTAAAAGCTTGCCAAAGTTTTAAAGAAAAAGCAAAAGAAACAAATAATTATGAATTTTTTAAAAATTATCCCCAACTTGCAGGAAAAATTGCTTATATTTATTATAGATTTGATTTAGCTAATGAAAAATTTATTAAAAGTGTAAGTGATGGAGATAAGTATTTAAAAGAAAGAGAGAAATTTGTTAAAAAATTTATAGATGTTTATTCTGATGAGAAATTTTTTATCATACCAAGCTATAAAGCAAAATTTAGTGAATTTTCAAACAAAAGTGATGAGGAAAAAATTATGTTTTTTCAAGAATTTCTTGAAGATTTGGTAAAAGCTTTTGACATAGAACCACCAATTCCAACTATTTATAAAGAGTTTAAACAATACAATAACGGATCTTATAATAGTGTAGGAAAAAAAGCATTATATTTGAATTTAAAAAACAAAAAAGAACAGATATTATCAACTTTTTTTCACGAATTTAGACATTTTTATATTGATAAAAATAATTCTAAAGAAATAAAAAATCAACATACAGAAAGCATTTTTAAACTCATATATTCTAATGGATATTTTAAATTTGAAAATGTTGTTATGTTTTGGGCGTATGATAAAAAATGCATAATTAGTAATAATTATACAGATTGTGTCGGAGTTAAACCTTATAAATACAGTATATTTTCAGATAAGCCTGCAATTTATTGGTTTTCTCCAAGTGAAAGAGATGCGAGAATAAGCACATTTTATTTTGAAAAATATAGAGGTTGATATGTTAGAAGTAGCCATAAAGAATATATTTAAACATAAAGATTTCTTACAAACCAGAAAAGAACCTTATGCTATTTATTTAGCCATAAATACAAACATAAAAAGTTATAATAATATTTGTCCTAGCGAGAAATATTTTTGGAAATTTAATGATATGAATGAGCTTGAATGCTATAATCCAAAATTTGGCATATATCTTGGTAAAATTGTTTTTGATAAAAAAGGCAACAAACTCATCCCAAAATACATACCCGCTAAATTTGAAAATTTAGAAGAAGAAGTTAAAAAGATAAAAAATCCTTTATGGCTTGCTAATAAAAATCCTAATTATATTAAACCTAAATTTTATGATGGTATGGGTGGGGGTTATTATTTTGAAAGTCCAAATAATTTAGAGTATCAATGTAAAATAGAAAAAGACACTCAAATTTTAAGCCAAGAACAAATCATTTCCTATGTGAAAGAACTTTATAGTAAAAACACAATGATAATAAAAAATTATATTGATGCAATCAATAAAAATCATGGCATAAAACCTTTCGTATTTAATGATGAAATTTATGATCAATTAGGAGAAGTTGGCATTCTTACAAAAGAACAAGCTAATAATTTTAAAGATAAAAGTTATATTAAAAAAAATCCAATATTGCTTGCTATGCTTGATTATTTAGCAAAACAAAATAAAAAAGATGAAGATTATTTAATCACTTTTGATGATGAGTATTTTTATGCTGATTTGGTTTGGAGTTTAAAAGATTTCTTATTAGAGCTTTCTTATGGTTTGTTTCAAGATGAAACCAAGCTTCTTTTTAATCCTGCAGCTTATATGGATGACACAAAAATAGATTATAAAAATTTAAACGAAGAAATAAATAAGCGTTATGAAAAAATATTGCTTGATATGGGATTTGAAGGAGAAAATGGTTATTTTAATGATTATTATGATTATAGCTTTGGCAATAATGGTATTTTTAAATTTAACATATATGATTATTTTGCTTATGATGAAATAGGAGTGCGCCCATATGTTTCTCCTAGAAGCCCTTTTTATAGCCCTAATTTTGTCTATTCTGATGGAAATTATCACGGAGATGCAAAGCTTATCCCTTCTGCTTTAGGAAAGTATTATTTTGAGCTTTCCTATCAGAAAGGAGTTTATATAGAACTTTTACGCCCTTATTATCCAAGCATAAAAGATTTACCAGAAGGTTGGGACAATAAAATGCTAGAAAAAGCTAATTTAAAATAAATATGAGCATCCGTGAATAAACCCTTCTACAAACTTAAAAGATTTTATATACCTTGTGGTGTGCTTATAGCTTTGATTATTTTATAAGCTTAACTTATCATTTTTTACAACGACCTTTAGAGCTTATCTTTTGGGATAGATATGATATATCGAAATTATCTATTAATAACGAAGAGAAAAATTTTAAAACAATGAAAACTGTGATTACTTCTACTTTCGCTAACACTTAGAAGTAGGAGCTTCCTAACTAAAGCCAAGTATTCTTAGCTAGCTCGAAAGGCTTCTTGTTTATAGCTTACACCTAAATTTTCATATAAAATATTAAAACTGATACAAAAATCTTTCATAAATTGTTTCAGAAGTTAAAGAGTTTGTTTGGTAAATTACATTAAGGGTTTAAGCCGCAGGCTGACCCCCTACGGCTAAATTGTGAAACCCCTGAAAGGAGGTAACTCAATGAGGCTCATAAAACTCATTCTAGTGGTTATTATACTGCTTTGTTTATTTATAGTCAAGGCATATTAACCAAGCGCCATTTTGGGGAAACTAGAGTGGGTTACCTGCGGTATCAAACAAACTTTTAACCAAGCTTATCTCCTTTATATTGAATTATTTTATTTTTTAATTTATATTTTTCTTGCTTATACTAAAAGATAAGATTCAATTATAAACAAAATGTATTAAGAAGCTAAAGAGTTTGTTTGGTATAATTATAAAAGGTAGATGCCAAAGGGCTGCAACCCTTTAGCGTTAATTTACCGCCCAGAAGGGAGGTGATTAAATTGCTAAACAAAATTATAGTAATAATTATACTACTTTGTATAATTATAGTCAAGTGTTATTAACACTTGACTTCCCCTTTTTTTAAAGGGGAGCTATAATTTTCCTTTGGCTTACCAAACAAACTTTTAACTAAACTTCTCTTCTTCTATTGATTTTCTATATTTGAAAAATTTTATTTTTTAAAAAGTATATGTTAAAGTATATGTTTTTTGTATTATTAATTTTTCAAGTATGTTCTTTTGGTTATTTTAACTATAAATCACAGTCCTCTTGAGCACACCATATTATTTATCTTCTTTAATTTTTCTTTTAGCTAATCCCATATGCTCGTAAGCATCAATTTCTTTTTTGTAAGATCCAGAAATTTTCTTAAGTTCTTTATTTAAGTAACTTACTGTTTGTGCACTTGCATTAATATTTGCAGCCAAAGCAGAAACAAATTCTAGTTTCTTTTTTGCTGCTTCATCTAATTCTTTAGAAATTTTTGAACCAAGTTTATGTGTCTGCACATAAAGTTTGGCAAGTTCTTTTAATTCAATATCCGTTAGTTTAACATCGGAAGCAGCAATTATCATTTTATCTAAGTCTGTATCAAATTTTTTAGTCTTTTCAGCTACATGCTGCTTTTGGCTAGTTTTTTGCTTTTTAATTGTTTTTTTGCCATCACTTGTAATAAGATAAGCAATCACGCCTAAAAACAATAAAAGCGCTAAAGCAGCACAAAAAATAACCAAAAAAATATGGTTCATTTAAAGTTTGCCCACAAAATTTCGCTTCCTTCTTGCAAAAAAAGCTAAAACCACCATCAATGCAAATCCCCAATAAACATAATTAGGAATTTGAGCCGCTTCGCCTGCAGCGTAAGAATGAAGTCCTGTTAAAAAGTAATTTACTCCAAAATAAGTCATAATAATAACCCAATAAGCAAACATACTCCATAAAGCAAACACAAATTGATTACAATATTTTGGAATCATTCTAAGATGCAAAATTGCTGCATAAACCAAAATGCTAACTAAAGCCCAAGTTTCCTTAGAATCCCAACTCCAATATCTCCCCCAACTTTCATTTGCCCAAATTGCTCCTAAAAAATTTCCTACAGTAAGCAAACAAAGTCCAAAAATCATTGCCATTTCATTAATTCTTGTAGCCTCTGTAATATTTCTCAAAATATTAAGATTATATTTTCCATCTTTCTTAAGAAAACACATCAAGAACAATGTAAAGATACCAAGTAAGGCACAAAGTCCTAAAAATCCATAACTAGCAGTAATAACAGATACATGAATACTAAGCCAATAAGAATTAAGCACAGGAACAAGATTTGTAATTTGCGGATTCATTTCGCTTAAATGCGCAACCATTAATACAACACCAGATAAAATAGAAGTTAATGACAAGGCTATAGGACTTTTTCTGGAGAAAAATATACCCGACAAAGACAATGCCCAAGCTATATACACCATACTTTCATAACCATTACTCCATGGAGCATGACCTGATAAATAAGCACGAAGTCCAAGACCTACTGTATGAATTACAAAAGCTAAAACATTTAAAACATATACCACTTTAAATATAAAAGAGATTTTTAAATTCGGTACGACCATTTTAGAAAAAACAAGAATCAAAAGTAAAAAACCCGCAATTAAATATACAGGAGCGAGTTTAACGAAAATTTCAGCCTTATTAGAAAAAATTTCCATTTCAACCTTGGTTTTACTAGGCATGACTTTATATCCTATTTTTTCTTGATATTCTTTGATAAATTTCAAGCCTTCATCAGCTCTAGTCCAATTACCATCTTTAAAAGCATTTTCCACGGCACTAAAATAATTCTGTATTAAAGCCAAAACAATATGCCCTTCATCCCCCTTAAGAGTAGTTACAGCAGAAAAAGGTGCAAGCCAAACATTATTTGGATTATTTTGAACAGGAATAAATTTAAATAATTCACCACTAAAAACTAAATTTACAACATTAGCTCTTTCATCTAGTTTTATAATTTCCTTATCAAAAACTCCTCTTGCATTTGGGTTTTTACGATTTGCATTTTCAACATATTTTTGAAGTTTATATCGGTTATTCTCATCAAAGAAATCTTTATAAGAAATATATTTAGCACTAGGAATTTCTAAAATATTTGCAATAGCATCACGAACTGCTTGATTTTGTGGCATTAAAATAAAAGGTTCCATTTGCCATTTATCTACATCAACGAGCATGGAAAGCATAACAGCGTTAGAATTTTGACCCTTATAGCTATCACTTTGATGAATTTTTTCTAAAATTTCTCTTGATAGCGTATCAAAAGGCACCATTCTTCCATCTGCTGATTTTTGAACTATTAAAGTGGCAAGAGCTTTAGCATGATTAGTATTTACCACAGGTAAGGTCGAATTTAAATCTTGAGCAAAAGTCTTTTCAGAACCAAAAGATAACAATAAAATAAAAATAATCACACTTGTATGTTTTAAAGTGTCTTTATTAATTAATCTTGCCAAAGTTCTAAATCTAGAATGTGGATTTAAAAAATTCATAAACATTCCAAGACAAAGCAGAAAATAACCTATATAAGTTGGTATTTTGCCCGGATCTTTATTTACAGATAAAACAGTCCCTTTTTCATCTTGATCATAAGAACTTTGATAAAATCTATAGCCATCATAATCTAAAACATTATTCATAAAAATTCTATAATCAAAATTTTCATTATTATTTTTTACGGTAATTTCACTTGCATAAGAAGCTGGAGACATAGAACCTGGATAACGATCTAATACAAAATCTCTTAAATAAATATCAAAAGGCAATTGTTCATAAGAAAGTGCCCAAGAAATAAAGAATTTTTGACCTGCAAGTTCTATCATAATAGGTTTATTATATTCAAAAATATAAAATTCTTTATTTTCATTTTTATAGCTTAATTCTAATTTCAAAGCATTAGAGCCAGTTAATTCTAAGTTTTTATTCTCATTGCTTAAGGCAAAATCTTTAAAATGCAATAATAAAGAATTTTTCCAATTTTGAGGCTCGCCAAAAGTAGAAATCAACATAGTTCTACCCACTTCTAACCAAGCAGATTTAAACCATAACCAAAAACTTTCATCTTGAGGTCTATTGGAACCTTCTAAAGCTTCTTGCGCGTGCAAAGAAGCAGCTTTAACTACAAAGCTGATATCATTAATTTCATAGAGTCTTCTTTCCTTAGCATTTGCCTTTTCTCCAATTTTAAGGTCTAAATTTTGTCCATCTAGCATACTTAGAAAATGTAAGTTTTCACTTGAACTTAAAGTTAAATTTTCATCAATTTTTACAAAAGGTGCTTTAACATTATCATTCATAAAAGCAAAGTTAACCCCTTCTATATTCTTAACTTCACCTTTTTCAAATTTAACATCAACACCTTGAGATCCTTTTTGAGAAAGCATCAAAACCAATAAAGGATCAGAATTATTATTTTCTTTATAAGTATAATGAGCATTTAAGATTAAATCTTTATATTTTAATACAGCTTGATCATCACCTAAATTAAGTTTTAGTTTAAAAGAATTAGCAAAAGGCAAATTTCCTATATAACGATCATTAACCGCACTATAGCGTTCTCCATCTTTTATAGCAGAAATACGCAAAGAAGTCTTAGAACTTTCTATAAGTGAATTTTGAGTATGCTCTCTAATAGGTAAAATACCTTCAAAACCAGCATATCTTGTCATTGCAGAACCCACTAAAATAAATAAAAAAGAAATATGAAAAATCATTAAAGGTAATTTTTTAAGCCCAAACATTTTATAACGAAACATCCCGCATAGTAAATTAATACCAAGTAAAAGTTGTATATATTCAAACCAAAAAGTATCATAAACCATTGCCCAAGCCGTAGGAGTTCCATAAGCACTTTCAATAAAAGTTGCCAAAGCACAAAAAAGCGCAAAAAGCAAAAACAATACAACCGAAACTCTTAAATCCCCTATGCTTTTTATTATATTTTTCATTCTTTTTCCTTTAAATTTTAAAGCCCTAAATATTTCTTTCTAATCTCATCATCACCTATTAAATTTTTAGCCTCGTTTTCCATTACAATGCGACCATTTTCCAAAACATAAGCATAATCACTTATTTTTAATGCAGAATAAGCATTTTGCTCTACCAAAAGAATAGTTATACCCTCTTCTTTTAAACGCACAATAATATCAAAAACTTCACCCACAATCTTTGGAGCAAGTCCCAAAGAAGGCTCATCCAACATCAAAAGTTTTGGTTCACTCATTAAAGCCCTTGAAATCGCAAGCATTTGCGCTTCCCCTCCACTCAATGTTCCAGCTAAAGCATGCTTTTTACTTGCAAGTCTTGGAAAAAGTTTATACATTTGCTCTCTTAAATGCTCATAATTTTCAGCATTATTAAAAGCACCTATTTTTAAATTTTCCTCTACGCTTAAATTAATAAAAACACGCCTTCCTTCAGGAACTAAAGCTATACCTTTTTGAACTAAAGTATGAGTTAAATGCCTTTTAGTATCATAACCTAAGAAATTAACCTCACCAGTTCTTTTAACTGAGTTTAAAAGCGCATTTAAAGTTGAAGTTTTACCTGCTCCATTTGAACCTATAAGAGAAACAATATGACCTGTTTCCACTTTAAAATCAATCCCTTTAACAGCTTCAATTAATCCATAATAAACATGCAAATCTTTAACTATTAGCATCAAAATCCCCTAAATACGCAGCAATTACTTCTTTATGATTTACAGCATCGCAAAGTTTACCTTCAAAAATTGTTTTTCCATAATCAAGTACCAATACGCGATCACACAATTTATTTACAAATTTCATATCATGTTCTATAAGCAAAACGCTAATTTTATAATCTTTTCGTAATTTAAAAATGAGCTCAGCAAGTTCATCACTCTCAGAGCTATTCATCCCAGCGGCTGGCTCATCAAGCAATAATAATCTTGGTTGAGTAGCCATTGCTCTTGCAATCTCAACTTTTCTTTGTTGTCCATAACTCAAGCTAGTAGCCTTTTCATAGGCAAATTCTGCAATACCAAGTTCTTCTAATATTGCATAAGCCTTCTCTTTAAATACTTGTTCTATTTTTCCAAAACGCCCTAAATGCAAAAAGGCTTCAAAAATATTATATTTCATTTGTTTATTAAAACCAATAAGAACATTTTCAAGCACATTCATGCTTGAAAAAAGCCTAATATTTTGAAATGTTCTAGCTATTCCTAAATGCACAATCTTATGAGGTTTTAAGTGATCAATTCTTTCTCCTAGAAATTCAACCGAACCTGAACTAGGTTTATAGTTACCTGTTATAATATTAAAAAGAGTTGTTTTGCCAGCCCCATTAGGTCCAATTAAAGCAAAAATTTCACCCTCATTGATTTTAAAAGAAGTTTCATTAATAGCCTTAACACTACCAAAACTTTTTGAAATTTGTTTTAATTCCAAAATCATTTTTTGCTCCTTTTAAAACGCTTTTTAATCCCTCTAATCACATCACTCAACTCATAATAACCCATTATGCCTTTTCTTGCAAAAAGCATTACTAAAATCAGAACAATAGAAAAAACAACCATTCTAAGCCCTGGCGTTGATTGGATATCAAGATTTAAAGAATCTATTTTTATATTTAACTCATCTAAAAATCTAAGCCACTCACTTCCACCAATAACCAATATCGCACCTATAATAGCACCTGTAGTAGAACCAAGTCCACCTAAAACAATAATAATCAAAAGCTGAAAAGTAAGTAAAAAATCAAATTGAGTTGGAGATACGGTAGTCAACAGACAAGCTAAAAGTCCGCCACCTACACCTTCTAAAAATGCTGAAGTGCTAAAAGCTAAAGTTTTTATCCAAAAAGTATTTATTCCCATAGCGCTTGCAGCATCTTCATCATCTCTTATAGCCTTCATTGCACGACCATATTTAGAATAAACTATATTTAAAATTAAAATAACCGCTACAATAGCAATACCACCTGTCCAATAGATCGTGGAAAATTGTGGAATATCTACCAGCCCTCTTGAGCCATTAGTAATAGAAGGAAAATTAATAGCAGCTATTTTAATAATTATTCCAAAGCCTAAAGTTACAATAGCCAAATAATCCCCTCTCACGCGAAATACAGCAAAAGCCAAAATCAGGGCAAGTAAAGATGAACAAATTCCAGCCACAATTAAAGCTAGAATAAAGGAATTTGAATGGATAGCTAAAATAAAAGAACTAGGACCATCTAAAAAAAACTGATCATTTTTTGCATCAGCACTTAAAAGAACTAAAGCAGCCGCATAAGCTCCAATCGCAACAAATCCATTGGGTTCTAGTGAAAATTGTCCAGTTACACCATTAATAAGATTGTAACTCACAGCCAAAATAATAAAAATAGCAATTTGATTAACAATGTTTAATCCATAATCCCCAAAAATATAAGGAGAAATGAAAATAAAAATAATTGAAGCAATTAAAAAGATTAAATGTGAAACCTTAATTCTAACCATCATTAAAACCTACTCTTTTCAAAATTTATACCTAAAATTCCCGTAGGCCTAAATAACAATATAAACACCAAAAAAATAAAAGCAAATGCATCTTTAAAGCCTGATAAATCTGGAAAAAAAGCCACAACAACAACTTCAGTAAATCCTATAATAAGTCCACCCAAAACTGCACCTACTACAGAACCTATACCTCCTAAAACTGCAGCAGCAAAAGCTTTTAAACCTATTAAAGTTCCCATAGTAGGTTCAACAGAGTAATAATTTGCAGCCCAAAAAACACCCCCAACTGCTGCCAAAGCTGAACCTAGGGCAAAAACTATAGCAATAATACGATTTGCATCTATACCCATTAAATTTACTGTTTGTATATCAAATGCCAAAGCACGAATAGCTATACCATATTTGCTTTTATACAAAATCCATAACACTGCTATTAAAATAACAAATGTAAGAGCAGGAACCATTAAAGAACCATAAGTTGTTATCACTCCACCAAAATTAACACTTTCCTCAAAATAACTTGGTGGTGTAAAAGTTCTAGGTGTTGAAGTAAAAAGCATATTAAAAAGATTTTGCAAGAAAAAACTAATACCGATTGCTGTAATCAACAATGAAATTCTAGGAGCCTGTCTTAAAGGTTTATAAGCGATTCTATCTGTAGCTATTCCAACACAAGCAGCAAAAATCATTGCTAAAGACAAAGCTCCTAGAAAAGGAACATTTAGATTAGTCATGCAAAAAAGAGCCGCATAAGCACCAACCATCATAATATCGCCGTGAGCAAAATTAATAAGTCTTAACACGCCATAAACCATAGTATAGCCAACAGCAATAAGGGCATACATACTGCCCAAACTAAGTCCATTAACAAGTTGTTGTAAAAATAAAGTAGAATCCATAATCTTTCTATTTTTCCTTTAAGGATTGATAATATCTTTATAATTTTGCTTCTGATTTTTAATTTCTTTAACCACTACAGAACGAGTTGCATTTCCTGTTTGATCAATACTGATAACACCAGAAACACCTTGATAATTTTTAGTTTGGTGAATTTTTTCATTGACACACTTACTAGTAAGATTTTCAACGCAAGCATTCATAGCATTTAGCATTACAAAATACGCATCAGCACCCATAGCCGAAAAATTTGGAACTTCTTTTGTTCCCTTAGCTTTTTCATAAACACTGATAAATTCTTTGCTTAATTTTGTAGTTGGATTATTAGCATCAAAACTATCTGTGAAAATATAACCCTCGCTTGCATCTCCAGCTAAACTAATAAAAGTTTGATCAGCAACTCCATCTGCAGAACCCATAGGAATATTTAAACCTGCGAGTTTTGATTGTCTTGCAAATAAAGAAGCTTCACTATAATAAAGCGGTAAAAAAATAAATTCTGGATTTAAACTTTTAACTTGAGCTACAATAGCTCTAAAATCTTTATCACCTGAATTAACTCTTAAAATTCTAAGAATTTGACCACCATTAGACTTGTACTGTTTTTCAAAAGCTTTTGCTAAACCTAAGGAATAGTCAGTGCTTTGATCTACTACAATAACAGCACTTTTGTAATTAAGTTTTGAAAAAACATATTTTGCTAAAGATGAACCTTGAAAACTATCCATAAAACATACTCGAGAAGAATATATTTTTTTATCAAGCAATCTATCACCAGTTGCAGCAGGAGCGATCAATGGAATTTTATTATCTTCTGCTACGCGCATAACTTGCAATGTATTAGCAGTAACCATTTCCCCTATAAGGCCTATAACTTTATCTTGAGAAACTAAACGATTTGCTCCACTCGAAGATTCTAATTTATCACCTTTAGTATCAATAATAGCAAGAGAAACCTTATCTCCATTACTTAAAGCTGATTGCATTGAATTTGCAAGTTTAATCCCTTCTAGTGCGCTTTGTCCATATGCTGCAGTAGCTCCGCTAAGCGGTAAAACAACTCCTATTTTGACTTCCGCAGCACTTAAACTTAAACTTAGAATACTTGCTAAAATTAAACTTTTTTTCATTCTCTACCTTTATTTTAGTAATTATGGATTTATAATTGTTTTATAATTTTGTTTTTGATTTTGAATTTCTTTAATCACAACAGAACGAATGGCATTACCGCTTTCATCTATGCTAATCACACCACCAACAGCTTGAAAATCTTTAGTTTGATGAATTTTGCTATTAATACATTCGCTGCTAAGATTACCAACGCAAGCATTCATAGCATTTAACATTACAAAATACGCATCAGCCCCCATAGCCGAAAATGCTGGAAGTTCTTTTGTTCCTTTAACTTTCTCATAAGCTGCAACAAAATCTTTTCCTAATTGTGTAGATGGATTGTTATAATCAAAACTATCAGTGAAAATTACTCCATTAACAGCACTTCCGCCAAGATCTATAAAAGTTTGATTATTAACACCATCTCCTGCTGCTAAAAGTTTATCAAAACCAATTTGTCTTGCTTGTCTCGCAATTAAAGCAGCTTCAGGATGATAAATAGGCATATAAACAAAATCAGGATTTAAACTCTTAAGTTGAGAAACCACAGCTCTAAAATCTTTATCTCCTGAATTAATAACAAGTTTTTTTATAATTTTCCCACCATTATTCTTAAAAGAATTTTCAAAAGCTCTTGCCAAACCTAAGGAATAAACATTGCTTTGATCTATGATGATAACAGCATTTTTAAGTCCTAAATCCTTAGATACATAAGTAGCAAATTTATCTCCTTGAAAACTATCTTTAAAACAAACTCTACTTGCATATTTCTTTTTATCTAGCAATTTATCTCCAGATGCCACTGGAGCTATTAGGGGAATTTTTTTCTCTTCTGCTATAGAAATAGCTTGAATGGTATTTGGAGTTGTAGCTTCACCAATAATCCCAAGGACTTTATCTGTTGCTATTAAACGATTAACTCCATTTGAAGTTTCAAGCTTATCTCCTTTTGTATCTATTGTGATAAGTTTAATAACATCTCCATTTGAAAGTTTTGGCTGTAGCTTATTAGCCAGTTCAATTCCGTTAAAAACATCTTGCCCATAAGCTGCCACAGTTCCAGTTAAAGGTAAAACTACTCCTATATTAATATCCTTAGCATATAAGCAATTTACCATAGTTAAAACACTTAAAGTTAAAGTTAGTTTTTTCATAGTATTCCTTTTAATTATAGTTTTTACATTTTATTTTAGAAATATATTATGTTTTGTTTTTTGCGCAGGTTCTTCTTCAAGAAGATCTTTTACTTGCAAATCAAGCGCAAAATTTCCACCTTTAATATAAGCAATAATATTATCTATATCCTCGTGGCTTAAATTTCTAGCATAAAAAGCCATTTGAGAAGCTGTTGTAGAACTGCTACTATCAAGAGTATAACCTATCAAAGCTCCTTTAATATCCTCAGGAGACATATCTTTTAAAATTCTAGATCCTATAACACTCTTTTCAGCATTATCTCCATGGCAAGTATTGCATTTATTTTGAAAATACAAAGCCTTCGCTTTTTCCATATCATATTGCTTATTTGCATCAAAGGTATAAGTAAAAAATGATTTCAAGTTAATACCAAAAAGCGCAACAACAAATATTGAACTAATAAACAACCAGCGTGCAATCATGATTTTCCTTATTTTATTGTAATTTCTGTTTGTGTTTTATTTTGATATCTATGTGTTTTTTTGTTGTATTTTTTTTCTTTTTTAATATCATAGCGATAACGAACAGTCCCTGAAACTTCTATATCTTTAAAGACTTCATCTAACGGAGCTGCAAAAACAAAATGATTTAAAATCATACCAATTAAAAATATTTTTTTCATTTTTATTCTTTAAACACAAAAAAACGATTATATCAAAAAAAGATAATCCTTGTTAATGACCACCTTTGTGTAAAAAATAAAGTCCTACACAAAGAGCTAAAATCGATCCAGCAAGAAAAGCCATATCCACAGGAGTAGCAAATTTCATCTGTAAAACCCTTTGAAAGAAATTTACCACTAAGACCATAATGATAACTTTTGCAAGCTTGTCTTTTAATTGATCTAAGCTATGCACCTCTAAAACCTTGCTTTGTTTTGTTTGTTTAAATTCTTCTATTTCGCTGATAAAAAGCTCATAAACTCCAAAAGAAAAAATAAACAAAACTAAAGCCATAAGATAAAGATCAACAGCTCCTATAATTAAAGCCACCACATCCTCATGCAAATCCACATTAGAACCTGCATCAAAAAAATAATTATAAGTATAAAATATAACTTTTAAAACATCATAACTTGCAATAAAAAACAATACAAAAGCTCCAATTAAACCAAAAATTACGGGTAAAATTGTAACAATACGACTTCTAACAAGTAAAGATTCAAATATTTTCTCTAACATTTTTTTCCTTATTTATTTTTTAATTCTAACCATTTTTGCGCAATACGCACAGCATTTGTTGCAGCACCTACACGAATTTGATCCGCCACACACCAAAGATGGAGTATTTTTTTATCATACACATCAGCACGAATTCTTCCTACATAAGTTTCATTAGTATCGCTAGTCATTAAGGGCATAGGGTATTTTTTATTTTTAGGATCATCTATGACAATAACACTTGGTGCTTTTTCTAAAATTTCTTTAGCTTTTTTTACATCTATTTCTTTTTCAAAATGCATAGTAATGGCTTCGCTATGACTTCTTAAAACAGGCACTCTTACACAAGTTGCCGAAACTTCTAAATTTTTATGTAAAATTTTTTGAGTTTCATTGACCATTTTAAGTTCTTCTTTAGTGTAATCATTATCCATAAAAACATCAATTTGTGGAATAAGATTAAGTGCCAAAGTATAAGGAAAAGTTTGAGGTTCAAATTCATCAAGTTTAAAAGCAAAAAAACTTTGCATGGCTTCAACCAATTCTTGCATTCCTTCTTTTCCTGCTCCACTTGCAGCCTGATAGGTACTTACATCAACACGCTTTAAATTAAATGCATCATTTAAAGGTTTTAAAACTTGCACCATTTGTATAGTAGAACAATTTGGATTAGCAATAATCCCTGTTTTTTTCCAATCTTTAATATCCTCAGGATTGCATTCAGGAACCACCAAAGGAACATCTTTTTCCATTCTAAAATGACTTGTATTATCAATTACAATAGCACCTGATTCTACTGCAAATTTAGCATATTTTTCACTCACACTTCCACCTGCGCTAAAAAAAGCAATATCAATAGGATTTTCTTTAAATACATTTTCGGTAAGTTCTTTGACTTTATAAGCTTTGCCTTTAAATTCTACTTCACTACCTACACTTTTTGCACTTGCTAAAGGTAAAATACTTTCCACTGGGAAATCAAGTTCATCTAAAACATTTAAAAGCTCTTCCCCAACCGCACCAGTAGCACCCACAATGGCTATTTTTTGTTTTTTTGACATTACTTATCCTTTATTTGATATTTTTTAATTTTTTCATTTAAAATTTTTATATCCATACCTAAAATTTGAGAAGCTTGATCCTTGTCATAATCTACACTTAAAAGAACTTCACAAATCAATTCTTTTTCTAAATTCTTTACATCTTTTTTTATACTTCTAGCTTCTAAGAACAAATCTTCACTTGAAATTTCATCATTTTCACTTAAAATACAAGCTCTTTGTACAACGGATATTAATTCTCTAATATTACCAGGAAAATCATATTCAAGTAAAGCATTTTTAGCTTCTTGACTGAGCTGTTTTTCCTTAAAATCATATTCTTTACAAGTATCTTCTAAAACCTTTTGAGCTATACCTAAAATTTCTTCTTTACGCTCTCTTAAAGGCGGGATATTAATAGGAACAGTGTTTAAACGATAATATAAATCTGAACGAAATTCGCCATTTTTTATTTTTTCATCCAAATTTGCATTAGTTGCACTGATAATTCTTACATCTATTTTGATGCTTTTTGTACTTCCAAGTCGCGTAATTTCTTTTTCTTGCAAAGCTCTTAAAAGTTTGGCTTGAATTTCATAAGGCATTTCGCCAATTTCATCTAAAAATAAAGTGCCCTCATTAGCCATTTCAAAAAGCCCTATTTTAGTTGCATTAGCATCAGTAAAAGCACCTTTTTCAAAACCAAAAAGCTCACTTTCAATCAAATTTGCAGGAATGGCCGCCATATTAATAGCAACAAAAGGCTTATTAGAGCGTTTAGAACGAGTGTGAATATAACGAGAAAATACCTCTTTTCCTACTCCACTCTCTCCAAAAAACATTACAGAGGCATCAGTTTTAGCCGCTTTTTGACTTAAATTTAATGTTTTTTCTAAATTAGGAGAAGTTGAAAAAAAATCTTTATTTTCTTCTTTTTTTTCATTTTTTTTGCTTTTTTTATCGGCTGTTTTTTCTCTTATGATTTTAGCACGCTTAATAGCCTCGACTAAAGTATCAACATCAAAAGGCTTGGTTAAAAAATCTTTTACTCCCAAACGAACCGCTTCTATAGCACGGCTTAAAGTAGCATTTCCTGTCATAATAATAAAATCATATTTATTTTCACAGGCTTTAACAAATTCTATGCCATCAATTCCTGGCATATTAATATCTGTAATAATCAAATCTGTATTCTCATCTATTTTTTTTAAAGCTTCAGTAGCAGATTTATAAGATTTAATATTAAATTCTTCATACTCTGCTAATGCAATTTCTAAGGATTTGCGCATATTAATATCATCTTCTACTATGACTAAATTCATCCTAAGCCTTTTAAAAAATTTCTACTATAGTATCCAATTTGCGCTTAATTTTGAATTTACTTTTTTTTAAGATAATAAATTATCGCATTTTGTTCGCCAAATTCCACGGTAAAACGCAAGGGTAAAATTTTAACATAAGTTTCACTTTGAGCACGTAATAAGTCAGTATTAACAATATCCTTAACACTGATTCTAGCCCCTATAAAGCAATCGCTTAACTCATCTTTATGAGAATTTAAAAAATTAAATTTAATTGTTTTTGGCATATTATCATCAATCAATCCTAAAGAAGTTCGAGGTACAACTTTTAAATCTTGATCACTATAAGAAATTTCACATACCCATTGTTCTTCAACATTTTCGCTTTGCGTCATTGCTAAGGATAAATTTTGATTTTGATGAAAGAGAATGAAATTTTTACTAGAAAGCTCTGCCCAAAAAATAAATTCATCTTGGGCAAAAAGCTTAAAGCTAAGAAAGATTAATAAGCAAACAATTCTTTCCACTTGTCTGCATCGATTTTAAGTTCTAAGTTTACCCTATAAAGCCCTTGATTAAAATTCTGATCAATAATACTTGCATTTTTTATCAAACCATTTACTTGCGCAGTAATAGTTGAACTTCTAAGCATTGCATCTTTTACGGTGTCTTTACCATTCACTTTCACACCATAAAGCTTACTTGCAAGCTGTCTGTAAGCATCTGTAATCGCTGCTCTTTTTGCTAAAGCTAGGGCTTGAGCAGTAGAAACTGTATTCATCGGAGCAATCCCTTCACCAACTGCTGTAAAACTAAGTTCCGTTTCGCTAGCATCTGGAGCCAACATTTTTTCTTCTCTGATAATATCACGCACATCATCTTTATCGACTTTTTGCACGATAACATCTTGAGATGGGGCAGTGCTATTTGCACTTGAATTTTTAGTTGCACTGTTTGCACTTGATACACAACCAGCGAAAATTCCTGCTATTGCTAGCATAAAATAAATTTTTTTCATTTTTACACCTTCAAAATATTGTAATTAGTAAAAAATAAAAAGCAATAAGCGTTCCAACTTTAAACTTATTACAAATCTAAACCAAAGTTTTCATCGCTTAACTCATCCTCATCATTTTCCTCTTTAGGACACTTAGCGATGCTAACCACCTCGTCATTTTCCACATTAACTACAATGACACCACTCGTATTACGCCCTGCTTTTCTAATGCTTTGCATATCAACACGTATCATCTTGCCTGAACTTGTAAGAGCCATCAAATCCATAGTTTCATCTACTATAACTACGCTAATAAGATCTTTGGTTTTTTCTGTAAGTTTCATACAAATTACACCCTTACCACCTCTGCTTTGCAATCTATATTCTCCAGCATTTGTGCGTTTTCCTATACCTTTTGCACTTATGCTTAAAATTTCTTGCTCATCATTTTCTATAACAACTGCACCTACTAATTCGTCATTTTTCTCTTTAAACTTAATAGCCGTCACCCCACGACTTACACGGCCGATTTCACGCACTTTAGCAAGTGGGAATTTGATACACATACCTTTTTTGGTTACTGCAAAGAGCATTTTACCTTGTGTGCTTACACTTTCTTCATTTTCAAGATTTTCATCATCTAAATTTTCAATTTCTTGATTTTCTAAATTTTCTTCACCACCAGTGGCAAAAATTTCATCTTCATCTCTTTGAACAATAATAGCAGTTACCAACTCATCATTTTCATCCAAGTTGATCGCTCTAACTCCTACACTTCTGATATTTTGATATTCACTCAAATTTGTACGCTTTACAATACCATTTTTAGTAAAGAAACATAAAGATTTACTCTCATCAAAATCCGTGGTTGGAATAATAGCCATGATTTTTTCTTCAGCTTGTAAATTAATAAGATTTACCACTGCTTTTCCTTTAGCCGTTCTTGAGCCTTCAGGAATTTTATAAACTTTAAGCCAATAAAGCTGTCCACGATCTGTTACAAACATAAGTGTATCATGTGTATTTGCCGTAAAGAAACTTTCTATAAAATCATCATCATAAGTCGTAACGGCTAATTTTCCTTTTCCGCCTCGTTTTTGCTTTTCATATTGTTTACTAGGCACACGCTTAATATAACCACGATGCGTAATAGTTACAACCATATTTTCATTAGGAATCAAATCTTCAATATCAATATCATCATAATCATCTTCAATTTGAGTAATACGTGGCACATCAAATTTACTTCTAATTTCTTTTAATTCATCGCGAATTAAATTTTCAAGCAAGGTTTCACTTTTTAAAATTTCTTCAAGTCTTGCAATTTCTTTCATTAATTCTGCAAGTTCATTTTCGATTTTTTCTCTTTCAAGTCCTGTTAAACGACCAAGTTTCATATCTAAAATAGCATTCGCTTGAAGCTCACTAAGACCAAATTTAGCTACCAAAGAATCTCTTGCGGTATTATTATCAGAACTATTTTTAATTAAAGCAATCACTTCATCTATATTATCAAGTGCAATTTTAAGACCTTCTAAAATATGAGCTCTTGCTCTTGCCTTTTGAAGTTCAAAAATCGTTCTTCTAATAATAACTGTTTTTCTATGGGTTAAGAAAAGATTTAAAAGTTCTAACAAAGAAAAAATTTTAGGTTCTTTATTGTGAATTGCCAACATAATCACACCAAAAGTACTTTCCATAGTAGTAGATTTAAATAGATTGTTTAAAACAATTTCACTCATAGCCTCACGTTTAAGCTCTATAACAACGCGGATTCCTTCTTTATTGCTCTCATCTCTTACTTCAGATATTCCTTCAATTTGCTTTTCTTTAACAAGCTCTGCAATCTGCTCTATAAGCCTAGCTTTATTGGTTTGATAAGGAAGCTCATCTATAACAATAACATCTTTATTTGTCTTTTTTTCAATATGAGTTTTAGCGCGCACTTTCACGCGACCACGCCCTGTGCGATAAGCTTCTATAATACCTTTTTTACCATAAATTATTCCACCTGTTGGAAAATCTGGACCTTTGATAAACTGCATAATCTCTTCTAAGCTTGCATCTTTACTATCAAGCAAATATAAAAGTCCATCTATCAACTCATTTAAACTATGAGGTGGGATGTTTGTCGCCATACCTACAGCTATACCACTTGAACCATTTAATAATAAATTTGGAACCCTAGAAGGTAAGACATCAGGTTCACTTTCTGAACCATCATAATTTGGAATAAAATCGACCGTATCTTTATCTATATCTTTTAAAAGCTCATGAGAAAGTTTACTCATTTTTGCTTCAGTATAACGCATCGCAGCAGCGCTATCACCATCTATAGATCCAAAGTTGCCTTGTCCTGTAATACTTGGATATCTCATAGAAAAATCTTGAGCCATTCTAACCAAAGCATCATAAACTGCTATATCTCCATGTGGATGATAACGACCTATAACAGCACCCACTATACGGGCTGATTTGACAAAATCTGTTCTACTTTTTGCCTCATCATTTTGCATAGCATATAAAATTCTTCTATGAACAGGCTTTAAACCATCTCTTGCGTCAGGCAAAGCACGACCTATAATAACACTCATAGAATAGTCTAAGTAACTACCTTTTATAGAATTTTCTATATCTACAAGTTCAATATCAGAATCTTTGCTAAAAATATTCTCCATAAAAATCCTTCTATTAGTTCAAAGTTTTGATTATAGCATATTAAACTTTTGCATCAGCTAAAACAAGAGCAAAAAGTACAGAAATTTTATTTTCTTCTAAAACTTTTTTAGCTTCCAAAAGGCTAGAACCAGTCGTTACAATATCATCTACTAAAATTACAGGTTCGTGAATGGTTTTTAAGAGTTTGTAATTTCTTTTATGTTTTTGACGAAATTCTAAACTTTTTCCAGAATATTTAATATGATTTTGTGCTTTTAAAACATTAAAAACAGGTTTTACAAATTTTGTTTTAAGATATCTAGCTAAAATAGCAGAATGCGAATAAAGCATATCTTCAACCTTATCATCTAAAGCTATAACATTAATTGTCATTCTAGGATCAAAAAAATCTTTAAATTTTGCAAAACTTAATTTAGCAAGCATTTTATAAACAAAATAACCATAAAAATAATGTTTAGAGTGAAGCAAGTGTTGTATTTCATGGTATTTATAAAAAGAATAGACTTTGAAATTATTATCAAGCTTTCTTACATTTAAGGAAAATTCAGAAAGCTCTAGCTCGCATAATTCACAAAAGCAGAGCAGAGCAAAAGCTCCGCAATTTATACACCTCAAAGTTCAGAGATTAAACTAGCTGCTTTATTTGCCATTTGTTTTATTAACAAATGAGTATAAAAAGTTGTTTCTTTTAAATCATCAAAACCTTGTACATCTTGCTTGGTGCGGATTGTAAATTTCTTATTTTTATTTATATCACTAACTTGTAAAACTCCTACTAGTTTTGAATGTAATCCTATAGCATCTTGAGTTGCTCCATAAGATATAAATTCTAAATCAATCTTACTCACATAAGGTGAATTTTGATCGTTATTGTCAAGCACAACTATTCCTCTAGCTTCAAGTTCTTGTTTTAAATAAGTATAAAATACCGCATTAAAATTCACATCAACAAATAACTTTTTCCCTTTAGCATTTAAAACCTTTTGCCCTTCTTTTAAATCATAAAATCTATGTAAATAAACCTTTTTCAAAGCAATACCAGTGTCTAAAGTGCGTTTATTGGCACAACATTGAATTCCAACATCGCTAATGTATAAAAGCCCTTTAATCTTTGCTTCAAAACCACCAGGACTTTCACAAGAACTGCATTGAGAATTTTTAGAAATTTGATTAACTTGAGCAAAAGTATCTTGTTTAGTTGCACAAGCACTCAAAAATAAAATAGGCACTATAAAAATCAAAAATTTTTTAAACATTTTTTCTCCTTAGAAAATTATTTTAAAATTGTATTAAAAATACAAGCAAATTTCAAGCCAAGTTTTAAATTTATCATCAATCTATCTTTAAAACACTCAAAAAAGCCTCTTGAGGTAAATTTACCTTACCTATAGCTTTCATTCTTTTTTTACCTTCTTTTTGCTTTTCTAAAAGCTTTCTTTTTCTAGTAATATCCCCACCATAACATTTTGCTGTCACATTTTTACCCATGGATTTAACAGTTTCTCTTGCGATGATTTTATTTCCAATACTTGCTTGAATGGCCACTTCAAAAAGCTGTCTAGGAACTATTTCTTTCATAGCACTAACAAGTTCTCTTCCTTTACTTTGCGCTTTTTCATTAGGCACGATAATGCTTAGCGCATCAACATTTTCACCCGCTACCTTAATATCAAGTTTTACCAAATCCCCTACTCTAAATTCTATAGGCTCATAATCAAAACTCGCATAACCTTTTGTTAAGGACTTTAATTTATCATAAAAATCCATCACAATCTCATTTAAAGGCACATCATATTCTAGCAAAACACGCTCAGGTGTGATATAGTCCATTTTAACCTGTACTCCTCTTTTGCGATTTAAAAGAGTGATTAAATTCCCTAAAAATTCACTTGGAGTAATGATAGTAGCTTTAACATAAGGCTCTTTTATATGATCGATTTTATTAACAGGAGGAAGCTCGCTAGGATTTTGAATTTTAATAAGCTCTCCATCGGTTTGATAAATTTCGTAAGTCACAGTTGGAGCTGTAGCAATCAAATCAAGATTAAATTCTCTCTCAAGCCTTTCTTTGATAACTTCCATATGTAAAAGCCCTAAAAATCCTACCCTAAAACCAAAGCCTAAGGCCAAAGAAGTTTCAGGCTCATAAGTAATAGAACTATCATTAAGCTTTAATTTATCCAAAGCATCTCTTAAATCTTCAAATTTATCCGTTTCTATAGGATAAAGTCCCGCAAACACAAAAGCTTTAGCCTTTTCAAAACCACCTATGGCTTCTTTAGCTTTGTTTTTTACCAAAGTGATGGTATCGCCTACTTGTACATCACCTACGGTTTTAAGCCCTAAAACCACCACACCTACTTCGCCTGATTGTAAAGATTGAGTTTTAATTGGACTTAAAGGGTGGGGATAAAAAAGATCTTGAACTATATGTTTTTTATCCGTACTCATGACTAAAACTTCATCGTTTTTAGCAATACTTCCTTCATAAATCCTAACCAAAGCCAAAGCACCCAAATAATTATCAAACCAAGAATCATAAATTAAAGCCTTAGTAGGAGCTTCATCATCTGTTTTTGGTGCAGGGATTTTAGTAATAATTGTTTCTATAAGCTCTTTTATACCCACTCCTGTTTTTGCACTCACACAAATTGCATCTTTGCAATCTATACCTATAATATGCTCGATTTCATGCTTTACTTTCTCAACATCAGCATTAGGTAAATCGATTTTATTAATCACAGGAATGATTTCAAGATTATTTTCAAGCGCTATATAAACATTAGCTATAGTCTGTGCTTCAACACCTTGAGAAGCATCTACTACAAGCAAAGCTCCTTCACAACTTGCCAAAGAACGACTCACTTCATAAGAAAAATCCACATGGCCAGGAGTATCAATAAGATTTAAAACAAAATTTTCATTATTAAATTTATAATTTAAACGCACTGATTGTGCTTTTATGGTGATACCACGCTCTTTTTCTATATCCATAGTATCCATAACTTGTGAACTCATCTGCCTATCGCTAATAGCACCACACTCGCTAATAATCCTATCTGCAAGAGTAGATTTTCCATGATCTATATGAGCTATAATAGAAAAATTTCTAATATTTTTTACCGACAAAATTTCATCCTAAATATAAAATTTTAAAGCTAGGATTTTAACAAAATTTATGTTTAAAACAAATAAATTTTATTTTATATAAAAAACTTCAATTGAAATTTATATAAAACATATTAAAATATCAAAATGTTTGAAAAATATTTAAAATCAGCTATATTTTTAGCTCTTTATCCCTTAGCAATGTTAGCTTCTAATTTGCACGAATTTATAGCACTAAGTCAAAATAATGAATCCTATCTCATTAAGCAAATGCAAAGCGAACAAGCAAATTTAGACAAAGAACAAGCTTTTAGAAATTACCTACCCTCTCTTAGTCTAAACTCAGCTTATGTAGCCAACAATAAAGATCGCTTCATTATCGATCCACAAGAAAGTTTATTTGCTAAAGTTTCTCTTAATTTTTTGCTTTTTGATGGGGGTGCTAGAGAGGCTAATTTAAGAGCTTTAGAAAGCAGAGAAAAATTAAGCCTTTTAGACAAAGAACAAAATAAAAATTACCTTGCCCTAAATGCAATCACACTTTATTTTAACACCTTAAGTCTTGAAAAAATTTTACTAGCCAATCAACAAAAAGTATCTTTTTTAAAATCAACTTTTGAAAGATTGCAAAAATTTTACGACGCAGGACTTAGCCCTAAAGATGAACTTGAAAGCATTAAGGCTAAATACCATTTAAGCTTATTAGAGCTCAGTCAAAATGAATTAAAACTTGCCAATATACAAAAAGAGATTAAAATTTTAAGCGATACAGATTTTAAAGTGCAAGGGAATGCTTTTTTAGAAAATCCGCAACAAGAAAAAAGTCAAAACTATGAAGTAATGATAGCTAAAGAACAAATCAATCTTGCTAAAGAAAGTGTAAATTTAGCAAAAGCTGAATATTTTCCAAAATTTTATATTCAAGATAATTTTAACTTTTATAAAAACAATTATAATCCAAAAGTTCCAGCTCCTTTTGCAAATTTAGCGGATCAATTCTTAGAAAAATATTCTCAAGGTAATCAATTTATTTTAGGTATGGAATGGAAAATTTTTGATTTCAATGCAAGGGCGAAAGAAGTTGAAAAAGAGCGTTTAAATGTTCAAATAGCCAATGCAAATGCAAGATTTAGCGAGAGAAAAAATAAAGAAGAATTAAATTATTTAGACAAAAGTTTAAAAGTTTTACAAGAACAAATTTTAGCTCTTAATCTTAGCTTAAATGCTGCAAATTTAGCTTTTGAAAGTGTAGATAAAAAATACCAAGCAGGACTTGTTTCTTATGTAGAATATCTTCAAGCTTTAGAGGTTAAATTTAAAGCACAAAGCGATTTAGAGCTTGCTAAAAATGAATTTGAAATTACTAAAGCAAATTATTATTTTAATGCGGGTATAGATCTTAATTCAAAGGTTAAAGAATGAAAAAAATTCTATTTTTACTTCTTGTTTTTAATTGCGCCTTTGGCGAAGAAATTTACGCAAGTTTCAATGTAGAAGCATCAAAACAAAGCAAACTTGCCCTTGAAAGCATAGGTTTGGTTCAAAAAATTCCTGTAGAAATTGGACAAAAAGTCAACAAAGGAGAACTTTTACTTGCTCTTGATCAAGAAAGTGAAAAAATAGCTCTTCAAAATGCTCAAAATTCTTATCAACTTGCCCTTGTAGAATACGAAAATACCAAAAGTAGGATGCAAAAAATCAAAGCTGTAGAAAATGTTATAGACAAACAAAGCTATGAAGATATGAAAGCTAAGTTTGATGCTGCTAATTTAAATTTAAACAAAGCAAAAATCAATATAGCTTATTATAAAAATATCATGGCAAAAAAAGAATTACGCGCACCTTATGATGCTATTATCGCAAACAAATTTATACAAGTGGGCGAAGGAGTAGGAGGAGTAGCTCAACCTTTAATAGAAATTTTTTCCTATCCACAAAGCAAACTGATTTTAAGTTTTGATGAAAAATATAAAGATAAAGTTAGATTAGGCGATGATTTCTTTTATAAAATCGATCAAAATGGTACAGAATTGAAAGGAAAAATTAGCCTTATTTATCCAAGTATAGAAGTAAAAACAAGAAAAGTTTATGCTGAAGTGCAAACCACAAATCTAACACCAGGGCTTTTTGGTGAAGGTAGAATCATCACTAAAGATTAAAAATGTTTAAACTAGCTATAAACCGACCTATTACCGTGCTAATGTTTTTCTTAGCTCTTATGATTTTTGGGCTAATCTCTGCTTTTAGCATGAGTGTAAATTTATTTCCTAATGTTTCCATACCTCTTATAAAAATCACAAGCAAGATAAATGGGGATTTAAATTTCGTAGAATCAAAAGTCACTAAAGAAATAGAAAATGCTTTAAGTGAAATCGATGGAGTAAAGACCATAACCTCAGCTGCATATGATAATTTTAGTGTAAGTGTAGTCGAGTTTAAACTGGGTAAAAATCTTGAAGTAGCTGCCAATGATGTGCGTGATAAAATAGGAACTTTAAGCCTACCTTCTAAGCCTGAAATTGAAAAAATCAGTTCAGATTCTGGTTCTGCTATTTCACTTTTTCTATATTCTAAAGATAAATTACAACTCATGCGTGAAATCAATGACAAAATAAAACCTTTTTTGCAAAGAGTTGAAGGAGTAGGTAAAATCGAAGCTAAGGGGTTTTTAGAACCCCAAATTCGCATAGAATTAAAACCAAACGAACTTAGAAAATACAATCTTAATGCCCTTGATGTAGCAAATA
Source organism: Campylobacter sp. BCW_6468 (assembly GCF_001762865.1). Classification (NCBI taxonomy): domain Bacteria; kingdom Pseudomonadati; phylum Campylobacterota; class Epsilonproteobacteria; order Campylobacterales; family Campylobacteraceae; genus Campylobacter; species Campylobacter sp. BCW_6468. Next base: position 266,645 of record NZ_MJXQ01000039.1, on the reverse strand, counting down.
TCATCAAAAGTCAAAATTTTAAACAAGCCCTAGGCGAACTTAACAACAATCAAGATAACTATATCATCAAAGGCTATTTTGAAGCCACAAATTTAGAAGAACTTAGCAATCTTCGCATAAAAACAGGAGTATTTTTAAGTGATATTGCTAATATTTTAAGCCTTTATGAAGATGAAAAACAAAGTGCTTTATACGAAGGTAAAGAAGGGGTGCTTTTAGAACTCGGAAAAATCGCAAATTATAACACCCTTGAAATGATTAAAAATGTCAAAAATGCCTTGCCTATTTTAGAAAAACAAATTCCAAAAGATATAAGCATTAATATGCTTTATGATAAAAGCTTAAATATCCACAAGCACCTTTCTCAAGTGATTTTTGATATGGTTTTGGGGATTTTTCTAACCCTTGTTATCGTGTTTTTATTTTTAAGAAATTTAAGTGCAACTCTCATTGCTTGCATAGCTATACCTACTTCTATCATTTCAACTTTTTTTATTATCGATCTTTTAGGCTATGATTTAAACCGCTTAACTTTTATAGCTTTAACCTTAAGCATAGGAATTTTTATCGATGATGCTATAGTAGTGATTGAAAATATTGCTAAAAAACTAAAAACTTATCCGCCTTTACAAGCTGCTTTTTTGGGTATCAATGAAATAGGTTTTAGCGTTTTAAGCATAAGTATAGTTTTACTTTGTGTTTTTATCCCTATTTCTTATATGAACTCTATATCAGGACTTTTTTTCAATGCCTTAGGCATAAGCGTTGCAAGTGGGATAGTTATAAGCTTTTTGGTTTCTGTATTTTTAATACCTAGTATTGGGGCAAGATTTTTAAATCCAAAAGAAAACAAGTTTTATGAAAAAACAGAAGCTTTTTTTGAAAAAATAGAGCAAAAGTATGAAAATTTACTCTATAAAATTTTACAAAATAAAGTAAAATTTATCCTAGCCACTCTTGTTTTTATAGGGCTTTCTTTTGCTTTAGCCACTCGCATAGGGCTTGATTTTTTACCTATGGAAGATGATAGTGAAATTCAAGTTTTGCTTGAAAGCAAAAAGGATTTAAGTTTAGAAGCCATGAAAGAAAAAAGTTTAAATTTGCTTGAAAAAATCAAAAATGATAGCAATGTCAAATACGCTTTTTTACTTGTAGGCTATGATGATGCCAAAGATGCTACAAAGGCTAAAATTTATGTTAAACTTAAAAATTTAGACGAAAGAAATTTAAGACAAAGCGCCATAGTAAGTTTATATCGTCAAAAATTTCAAGATGAAAGTTTAAAAATCAAAATTTTAGAACTTCCAAAGATAGAGGGTGCAGGCATTGATGATCCCGTGCAATTTTTAATCTTAGGAGATGATTTAAACACTCTAAAAGAAGCTGCTTCTCAGGCAAAAGAAATTTTAGGCACTAATGCACGCATTGTAGATATAAGCGATAATGCTAATGCTACAAAAGATGAAGTAGCCTTACACATCAACAAAGAAAAAGCCAAACTTTTAGATGTCAATCCTCAATATATCGCTGGGGTTTTAGGGTATTCTTTCTCGCAACTTAGCGTAGGAAGCATGGATAGAGGCAATTCAAAAGATGATATTATCCTAAGTTTTGCTCCAGAATTTAAAAAAGACATAGAAGCTTTAAAGCGCATTAGCATTAAAAACAACCAAGGTATAAATTTAGAACTTTCAAGCGTGGTGGATTTTATATACAGTAAAGATTTAAAAACTATCAATCGTTACAATAAAAACCGCTCTGTGAAAATCACAGCTGGAGTGAATGATCTTTCCTTAGGAGCGGTGCAAAAACTTTTACTAGATAATATGGATAAAATTTTAAATAACAATCCAAGTCTTAGCTATGCTTTTTCAGGCTTTATCAATCTTTTAGGTGAAACCGTGCAAGGTTTTGCTATGGCAGTAGCACTTGCTTTTGTTTTAATTTATCTTGTTTTAGCCGCACTTTATGAAAGTTTTATTCTGCCTTTAATCATCATGATAACCATGCCTTTAGCCTTTGGCGGAGCTTCTATAGGGCTTTTTATCACAGGGCATAATTTTTCACTTTTTGTACTTATTGCCATCATCTTACTTTTTGGTATGGTGGGGAAAAATGCTATTTTACTCGTAGATGTAGCTAATAAAAAATGCCATGAAGGTTTAGATCCCGATAAAGCTCTTTTAATCGCTGGAAAATCACGCTTAAGGGCTATATTGATGACAACTTTTGCTATGATTTTTGCTATGCTCCCACTTGCTCTTTCAAGGGGTGCGGGCTATGAAGCTAATTCTCCTATGGCAATAGCCATTATCTTTGGACTTATAAGTTCGACTTTGCTTACCTTACTCGTAGTACCTGCACTTTTTAAATTTTGTTTTAAACTAGATAGCAAATTAAGAAAAATTTATGAGAGAGAAAAATTAAATTAACCAAAATGATTAATTTAATTTTTTTAAGTATTATTCTTATAAAGTGCTTTTAAGTTATCATAGGCGATTTGTATTTTTTCAAACTGTTCTCTTGCGTAAGCTTTTTCTATTGCACTTTTTCCTTGATGAAAATCAGGATGATAAAGTTTTACCAAAATCAAATATTTTTGTCTGATTTCACTAAGATCATTTTGCGGAGTGCATTCTAAAGTATTAAAATAATTACTAAAAAGCTTAGCTAAAGCATTAAATTTCCATTTCATATTTTCTTTATTGTGAATATTTTGGCGAAATTTTTTATACTCTTCGCGGTCAACTTCAAAATTCACGCAATATTTTAAATGCTCGCTCTCATCTGCAAAAGCTTCAAAAAGTTCAAGGGTATTCTCGTTTTTATATTCTAAAATTAGAATATTTGTCATTTCATTATATTCTATATTATGATCTTGAAAATAATTTCTTATATAAGTAATAAATAATTTTTCATTAGAGCTTAACTTCATCAAAATTCTACCCGCAACAAAATCAATCTTGATAAACAACATAGGCTTAAGCATATTATTTTGTTCAAAAATTAATCTAAAAGTTTTAAAATGAGCATCTTGTAAATTCTCTATACCTTCATTTGTGCTTTTACGATATTTTTGATCTAAAACTTTTAAGAAATAACGGCGCTGTGGAATTTCATTTTCTTCAAAAAAAGAAAAAATTTTATTTTTTCGTCCTATGACCTTTGTGAAATTTTTGGTAATCAAGTCTTTAAAATACTGAAATACGCTAATATCATCTGTATTAACATTGATAGTTTCTAAAGTTTGCACGATTTGCATCTATTTCTCCCATAAAACCTCATTTTCAAAAAGCTCTTTAGTGCCTTTTAAAATTTCATTGGGTGTATAATCGGCTTTATAAGATAAAGATTGACACTTTTTTACAAAATACCCAAGATAAATATAATCTAAGTTCATTTTTTTAGCTATTTGTATTTCATTGAGCAAAGAAAATTTACCCAAAGAAAAATACGAAAAATCAGGATCATAAAAACAATAAATGCTTGAAATTCCATCCTCTAAAATATCAATCAAATCAACACAAACGAGCTTATCTTCTATATAAAATGCAAGCTCATATCCAAAATTCATAAAACCATCGACATAAAGATTATAATACTGTTTAAAGCTTAAATCATAACGCTTCCAGTTCTTTTTTTCTTCCATAAAACGATGGTATTTATCATATAAAAACAAATGTTCATTGCTTAAATTGGGTGTTCTAAGTATAACTTTGGTGTTAATATTTTTATTTACAACCCTTCTTTCACTTCTTGAAAAATTATATTCATTAACTAAAATTCTAAGACTTAAACATTCATCACAATCTTTACAAATAGGGCGTGAAAAATACCTACCAAAACGACGCCAACCTCGTTTTATTAGCTCATTATTGATTTCTTTAGGGCAATTTTCAATGTATTTATACTCTATTTTTGAACGTTTATCCTTTAAGTAAGGACACTGATCTTCAAGAGTACAAAAACCAATCTCAAGCATTAAATTTTCTTAATATCTGTATTTTTGATAAATTCGGAAAATTCATCCTGTAGTTTTTCTTGCTTTAAGAAAATTTCTTGCATTTCCTTATCTATGTTTGTTTCTTGATTTTTTTCGCGAATATCTTTAGCTAGTTTTTCTAAATTTTTTACACTTGCACCACTCTTGCTTGATTTCTTCGCTAATTTTGAAGTATTGGTGTTAGCTTGCATTTCTTTTTTAATACTTTTAAGACTGTCTAAAAAATCCATCTATTATTCCCTACTTTCTCGTATTTTTTTAAGCGTAGCAGCTATTGCAGCTATAACTTCTTCTTTATTTTCTTGATGACGATCTTCTGTTTTTTCTAATAATTCTTGCATATGTGTTTCTATGAAAGAGGTGTCTAAATACCCCCTTCTAAATTCTCTTGTTTTTGTAATGGCAATTAAAAATGGTATTGTTGTTCTAATATCATCAATCACAAATTCCTTCAAAGCACGCTCAAGTTTATTAACCGCTAAATCATAACTTGTTGCTTTAATAATAAGCTTTGCAAGCATGGAATCATAATAAGGCGGCACAGTATAGTCTTTATAAATATGACTATCAACCCTAACAGATGGTCCAAGAGCTGGGTAGTATTCTCCTATTTTTCCAGGACTTGGAATAAAATTTTTCCATACATTTTCAGCAGTAATTCTAGCTTCAATAGCAAAACCCCTAGGTTTAATATCGCTTTGTTCTAAGTCCAAAATTTCTCCTGCTGCAATACGAATTTGTCTTACAATAAGATCAATACCTGTAATTTCTTCAGTAATTGGATGCTCAACTTGAATTCTTGTATTCATTTCCATAAAATAAAAGCGATTATAATCATCAAGCAAAAACTCTATAGTTCCAGCATTTGTATAACCTACAGCCTTAGCAGCTGCCACAGCTGTAACACCCATGGTTTTTCTAAGATTATCTGAAATTCCAGGGCAAGGTGCTATCTCAATTACCTTTTGATGTCTTCTTTGAATAGAACAATCCCTTTCACAAAGATGGATAATATTTCCGTAGTTATCTCCTAAAATTTGAAATTCTATATGTCTGGGATTAACTACATATTTTTCCATAAATACTTCATCATTATTAAAGTATGTTAAAGCTTCTCTTTTGCAAGATTCAAAGGCATTTTCAAGATCTTGTTCTTTATGAACAACGCGAATTCCGCGTCCACCTCCACCACCTGAAGCTTTTAAAATAACAGGATAACCAATCTTCTCAGCAAAAATTTTAATTTCTTCCATGCTATAGGAATTTAATTTTTCAGTCCCTGGAACAATAGGTATGCCATTTTTAGCCATTAACTTACGAGCGATATTTTTATTTCCCATCTTATGGATTACTTCAGATTTTGGACCTATAAAAATAATTCCAGCATCTTCACAAGCCTTAGCAAATTCGTAATTCTCACTTAAAAATCCATAACCAGGATGGATCGCATCAGCACCACAAGCCTTAGCAATCTCGACAATACGAGCAACATCTAAATATCCTCTTATAGCATCCGTTCCTATGCGATAAGCCTCATCTGCGATTTTTACATGCAAACATTCACGATCAGGCTCTGTAAAAACTGCAACACTTTTAATATGTAAATCTCTACAAGCACGGATTACTCTAACAGCTATTTCAGCTCTATTTGCTATGAGAATTTTATGGATTTGATTCATAATTTGCCTTTTTTGTTATATTTTTATTGTTAATTTTAGCAAATTTTCCTTACAAAAACTTAGCAAAAAATTTAATTTATTTTAGTTATAATAAAACTTTTTAAAATTTTAATTCCAATAAAGAAAAGTTATAATTATAATGGTTGCTGATAAAAGATTATTTTATTTAAGTTGTATTTTAATCACCATAGGAATAGTATTTTCATACTCTCTTACAGCTTTTACTGTTCTTTTTCTTGACTATAGCGAGTTTCATTTTTTTATTCGTCAGCTTTTTTTTGGAATTAGTGGCATACTTATAATGTTTTTTATTTCTCGATTGGATCCTGATAAAGCACTTTCTAAAAAAATTATTTTAGCTATTTTGATTATTTCTTTTATCTTTATCATCATTTTGCCATTTTTACCTTCTGCATTAGCAACAGCTAGCGGAGGAGCTAAACGCTGGATACGCTTAGGCCCACTCTCTATCTCTCCTGTGGAATTTTTTAAAATAGGATTGATTTATTTTTTAGCATGGAGCTATACAAGGCGTATTGATGATAGTAAAAAAGCTATCAGACACGAGGCTTTAATTCTTCTGCCTTATTGTATCTTAGCTTCTATAGTTATAGGATATATTTATATCACTCAAAACGATTTAGGACAAAGTGTAATTTCTTTCTTTTTGATTCTAGCTTTAGCTTTTTTTGCAGGAGCTAGTAAAAGACTTTTTGCTTTTGGAACTTTAATCATTATGATGATAGGTATAATGGTAATTTTTAGTAACCAAAGAAGAATTCAAAGAATCGCTTCTTGGTGGGGGAATATACAAGATGCTTTTTTACCTATGCTTCCTGATTGGCTGGCAAATGCTTTAAGAGTAAGTAGCAACAGCGAGCCTTATCAAATTTCACACTCTTTAAATGCTATAGCCCATGGAGGAATGTTTGGCGAAGGCCTAGGACTTGGAACTTTTAAATTAGGCTTTTTAAGTGAAGTGCATACTGACTTTGTTCTTTCAGGAATTACTGAAGAAATAGGACTCTTAGGTCTTGGGGTTATTTGCTATATTTATCTTTGGATGATTTTAAGAATTTTTAGAATTGCAGGAAGATGTGAAGCTAAACAAGATTTTATTTTTTGTTCAGGCATAGCCTTACTTTTACTTTTTTCTTTCTTTATGAATGCTTTTGGTATTATTTCTCTTACTCCACTAAAAGGTGTAGCGGTTCCACTTTTAAGCTATGGAGGAAGTTCAATGTGGGCAATTTGCATAGGCATAGGATATGTATTAATGATTTCAAAAAAGGTTAAATTATGACAATAGCTTTAACAGGTGGTGGAACTGGAGGACATTTGGCCATAGTGCGTTGCTTATTAGAAAGTGCGATTAAAAAAAATATAGAATGTGTATACATAGGCAGTCAAAATGGTCAAGATAAAGCTTGGTTTGAAAATGAAGTACGCTTTAAAGAAAAATTTTTTTTAAGCTCTAAAGGAGTGGTTAATCAAAGCAAATTTGACAAAATCAGTTCTTTACTCCACACCTTAAAACTCTCCAAAGATTGTAGAGAAATTTTTAAAAAATACCACATCCAAGCCGTTTTTAGTGTAGGTGGATACAGTGCAGCTCCTGCATCTTTTGCGGCTTTATTCTCACATTTGCCTCTTTTTATACATGAACAAAATTCAAAAAGCGGCTCTTTAAATATGCTTTTAAAACCTTTCGCTACAAAATTTTTTAGCGCCTTTGAAAAAGAAATTAGCCCTTATCCTGTAGCAGATAAATTTTTTGATAATGCTAGGATTCGCAAAGAATTAAAAAATATTATTTTCTTAGGAGGATCACAAGGAGCTAGCTTTATAAACGAACTAGCTTTAAATTTAGCACCAAAACTTCAAGAACAAAATATCAAAATCATTCATCAATGTGGAAAAAATGATTTTGAAAAGTGCAAAAAACATTATCAAAGCTTAAATATCCAAGCTGATATTTTTGATTTTAGTTTAAATTTGGAAGAAAAAATGAAAAATGCAGATCTAGCTATATCAAGAGCAGGTGCAAGTACTCTTTTTGAACTTTGTGCTAATACTTTGCCCACTATTTTTATACCTTATCCTTATGCAGCTAAAAATCATCAATACTTTAATGCTAAATTTTTACAAGATCAAGCTTTATGTCAAATTTTTATGCAAAACTCTATTAATCTTGATGAATTTTTTAAGTCAATATTAAAACTAAATCTAGAAAATATTTCTACAAGATTGCAAAATATAACCCAAAAAAATGGCGCAGATATGCTAATCCAAAAAGCTTTATTTGATAATTTGACTTTTATAAGATAAATATCCAAAGATATTTACTAAAATTCCAACAAAAACTAACATCAAAATAGCAAATGAAAAATTTTCAAATTTGTCATGCAAAAAACCTATAATCCATTGTCCTTGTGCTGCAATTAAATATCCAAAACCCTGAGCTAAAGCAGAAAGTCTCGCTGCTATTTGAGCATTAGAGCTTTTTTGTGCAATAAAAAGCAACGCAATGCCAAAAACTCCACCCCATGGAAAACCCATGATAAAAGCACTGATAATAATAGAAATTTTACTATCAAAAATAAAGAGCATACCAAAAGCGATCACATACATACTGCACAAACCTGCTATGTAAAAAGTATGTAAATTTTGTCTTAATTTTCCTAAAAGTAAAGGGCCAAAAAGAGACACTGGAGCTGCAACAAGTTGAGCAAATAAAACCATACTTGTAGAAAATTCTTTATCAAATCCTTTTTCTACAACAATTTGAACATACCAAAAAAACAAAGAATAAGCTAAAAAACTTTGAAATCCCATAAAAAGAGTAATTTTCTAAGTTGTTAAATTTATAAAAAGATTGATTTTTTTATGAGCTTTTTTCTTAATACGAAAAAATCTACCATTTTTAGCTTGAGGATAGTAAACTACTAAAGCTACAAAAGAAAAAATAGCCCAGAAAAACATAGCTCCAGCTAAATCAAATACACTAAGCAAAGGTATAGCTAAAGCAATACCTATAATCGAAGAAATACTCAAAACAAGACTATAAATTCCCATTATACTTGCCATTTTTTTTGGAAATTTTTCTTTAATAAAACTAGGAAGTAAAACATTTGCAATTGCTATACCACAGCCCATTGCTAACATTCCTAAAAATAAGCCATATACACCAAAATAAGAACGAATAATTTCGCCTAAAAAAATTAAAAAATTCCAAAAACAATAGCACGAATAGGAGAAAAATACCCCACAATAAAAGAAATACCTCCAAAAGCTATCAAAGGAAGACTTGTAAGTATGCCTGCTACGGTTGAGTTTAAATAATACTTATCTTTAATAATATCAATAATAGGCCCCACTGCAGTAATTGGGGCTCTAAGATTAAAAGCTACAATAATAACATTAATCCAAAATATCTTTTTAAAAGAAGCCATAAAAGCCTTATTTGTTAAGTTCTACTTTGAATATTTTACCTTCTGCCATCTTAGGAATCCATAAAATATTACCTTCAATAAATATATCTGCAGGACCTTTCATCAAAGGAAGTTCAAGTTTTACAGATTTAACATTATCTAAATTATAAATATATCCATTTAGATTATTTCCCCAAGAACTTACCAATAAACCATCTTTATAAGGAACTATTCCATCATAAGATTCTTTTTCATTTTTAATTATACTGAGTTCTTTTGTATTTAAATCATAAGCCATTACAACACCGCCACTTACACCATCAGGATGATAACCAGTTATAAAAAGCTTATGTTTTTTTCTATCTAGATATAACCCATTTGGACCGCCAAATTTTGCTAAATCAAGTTTTAATAATTCATCATATTGCTTAGTTTTTAAATCAACCTTTAAAATAAGCCCTGTGCCAGTATCGCTAACCAAAAGCGTATTGTCGTCTAATTTTTCTATGTCATTTAAAAAGATTGCGCCTTTAATAGGTAAATTAAAAATTTCTTTTTTAGTTTTAAGATCAAAACCGCGTAAAACATCGATATCTACCACATAAAGAGTTTTTCCAATCTCCATCATGCCTTTTGGTGCATTAAGATGGGTTAAAAATTTATATTCTAGCACTTTGCCATTTTTATCAAGCTTAGAAATAAATCCATCATTATCTTTCGCCAAAGGTTCAAGTTTTTCTCCTACATTAGATACATAAACATAGTTTTTATCTACAAAAATACTTTCAGGGCTTTTAAAACCATCAAATTCTTGATATTTTAATTCACTTGCACCAAGCAAACTTCCAAGAAGCGCTAAACTTAAAACATATTTTTTCATATTTTCTCCTTTATTTAAAAATATTTTCATTGAATTATATTTATTTAGATAAAAAAAATGTGCTAGTTTTTTGATAAAAAATACAAGTTTTTTGTTTTTTGATATTGCTTAGGAGTTTGCTCATATTTCTCTTTAAATCTTTCAATAAACCAAGCTGCCGAAGAAAAAGCGCACTCATTAGCTATTTCATTGATATTTTTTTTAGAAAATTTAAGTAAAATCTTTGCTTTTTGCAACCTTTTTTCATCTAACCATTTTTTAGGACTTTGTCCAAAACATTTCTTAAATTCTTTAGAAAAAGTTGCTAAATCTAATTTCGCAAAATTAGACATTTCATTTACGCTTAAAAATTCTCTACCACAATACTCAAAAAGTTGGGAAAGATCAAGGCGAAATTCTTTTAAAATTCCTGATAAAAAACTAATAAAATAAATATTCTTATTTAAAAGCAAATGTAAAAAAATCTCTTCAAATTTCAAACTCACTATAGGATCTAAAATTTGCGTATTTTCTTCAAAATGCGGTGAAAAACTTTCCAAAATTCCTTGCAAAATCTTATCATTTTTTACCCAAAAAATTTCATAGTTTTGAAACTTTTGATCTAGTTTAAAAAAATCTTTATACTTATAAATAAGCTCAATTAAAAATGCATTGTCAAAAAAAAATAAATAAGCTTCATAAACTCCTTTACTAAGTCCTACATTGCTTAAAGTATAGCTCCCAGCTTTTAAAAACAAAGTTTCATAAGAGTTAATCTTATAATCTTTTGATGCAGTATGTAAAATTTTATATCCTTTGCGAACAAAAGTTAAAAGATGACTTCCTACATTAACAAAAGTAGAATGCGAAGTATCCGTTTGTGTATATTTAGCAAAAGTGCAAGATTTAATTTTTTTATAATTGACACCTTTTAATTGCTTTAAATCTTCTGGTAAAGAAAGAATTTTATTCATCGTAAATTTTGCCTACATTCTAAAAGATACTTTTTAAGATCTTTTTCTTTCATTAAAATTTCACGCATGCAAACACCTACTACATTTATATCTTTAAAATTTTCTATATTTTGAGCATTGATACCGCCTATAGCATAAAGTGGAATTTGACTAAATTCAAGCAAGGATTTTAAAAAATCAATCCCTTTAGGTTCTAAACCCATCTTGCAAGAACTTTCAAAAATATGCCCTACAAAAGCATAATTTACCTTATAGCTCATCGCCTCTAAAAGCTCTTCTTTGCTATGGACTGAAGTACCAAGTATATGAAAATATTTTGTTAATTTAGGTTCTTTTCTTAGCAAAGAAAGCGGTGCGTGAAAATAACGATGTCCCAATTTTAAACACTCCCTATCAAAAAAATGCAAAAAACAAGTCACTTTTTGCTTTGCGCAAATGCTTAAAACTTCTTTTGCTAAGTCATAATACTCAAATTCGCTTAAATCTTTTTCTCTTAAAACTATAGCATCTACCTTAGCCTTAGCAAGTTTTTCAATCTGCTTTAAAAAGTCTATTTCTACACATTTTCTATCGCTTATGGCGATGATTTTTTTATCCCACATAGATACTATCGCTCATCACAGCTTGTAAATTGGATCTTTTAAGCATAGCTAAAATTTCATCTACGCTTCTATCATCTGAAATTTCAAACTGCTCATCACCCTTTTTCTCACCCTTATGCTCACCTATACCCACACTCACTCCTGCACTCATTTTAGTAGCACCAAGCTTAATAACCTCATCTCTAAAACCTATTCTTTCACGACTTGAAATGGTAATGCCCGCAAAAGGCAAAAAGAGTCTATAAGCACAAAGTACTTGCAAAAGGCGTTTTTCACTCACATCTTTAGGATGGATTTTAGCATTATTGATAATAGGCCTTAAACGTGGTACTGAAATAGAAATTTCAGCATGCGAATAAGCTTGTTGTAAAAAATGTGCATGAAGCGCCGTAGCAAGAGCGTCTTTTCTAAAATCATCTATACCCAAAAGTGCCGCAAAAGCCACTCCACGCATACCCGCTTTTAAAGCTCTTTCTTGAGCATTAAAGCGATAAGGAAAAATGCGTTTTTCACCAGCTAAATGAATTTTAGAATATTTTAGAGGATTGTAAGTTTCTTGAAAAACAGTCACATAATCACAACCCTTTTCATGCAAAATTTTATATTCATCTTCATTCATAGGATAAATTTCAACACCTACAACCTTAAAATACTCTCTAGCAATCTTGCAAGCATTTGCTATATATTCTACACTTGCAAACTCCCTACCCTCACCTGTTAGCATTAAAATTTCTTCTAAACCACTTTTAGCAATGGCTTGCATTTCTTCGTGAATTTCAGCTTCATTTAGCTTAGCTCTTGCGATTTTATTGCCTTTTTGAAAACCACAATAAACACATTTAGAATTACAATAATTTGACAAATAAAGTGGGGTAAAAAGAGAGATAGAATTTCCAAAATATTTTTGCTTGACTTTAGCGGATTTAAAGGCTAATTCTTCTATGAAATCTTCTGCTGCACTTGAAAGCAAGGCTTTTAAATGCTCTATGCTTAAATGTGTTTGATTTAAAGCATTTTTAACATCTTTAGCGCTAAATTGACTCTCATCATAGCTTTGAACTTGACTTAAAACCTTATTTAAAATTTCGCTTTTTATTTCCTGCATGTGAGGTAAATGCTGCATATAATCTTGCATAATCAATCCCTTAAAAAGCCTGTTAATGGGGAACTTGCTTTAGCTTCACTCACACTTGCCACACCTGCTAAAAAAGCCGCTCTTCCCGCATTTACTGCCAAAGAAAAAGCTCTAGCCATCAAGGCTATATCTTTAGCTTCAGCTATGGCTGTATTTACCATCACTGCACTTACTCCCATTTGCATAGCTTCACAAGCTTGTGAAGGACTTCCAATACCCGCATCTACAATGATAGGCAAATCAATTTCATTAAGCAAAATTTGTATAAATTCCTTAGCACATAAACCTTTATTACTCCCAATAGGCGCTGCTAAAGGCATGATAGCCGCAGCTCCAGCATCACGCATAGCTCTAGCTGCGTAAAGATCAGCATGCATGTAAGGTAGGGGCGTAAAACCCTCTTTAGCTAAAAGCTCACAAGCTTTAATCGTTTCATAATTATCAGGCAGCAAATACCTACTATCGCTTATCACTTCTATTTTGATAAGTTCTCCACAACCAAGCTCTCTTGAAAGCCTTGCAATGCGTAAGGCTTCATCGGCGTTTCTTGCGCCTGAAGTGTTGGGCAAAAGTGTGATATTTTTAGGGATATAATCAAGTATATTAGCAATTTCCCCTGTATTTGCACGGCGTAAGGCTAGAGTGATAATCTGTGCTTTAGCTTCTTCTATAGCTGATTTTATAAGCTCTAGCGAATATTTTCCAGAACCTAAAATAAATCTTGAATCAAACTCGTATTTGCCTATTTTTAATTTATCGTTTTTTAAATTTTCTTGCATTTTTACTCCTTATTTGCTAAAAGCTCTAAAACAAGGTTACTTTGATGTCCTGCGCAAATATTTACCCTTGGCGCCATAAGTCCATTTCCCACCTTAGCACCATTTACCAAATCCCCGCACACATAGAAATTTTTAGCAATTTTTCTTGTTTGTATGCTGTTGCTATCACCATAGCCCGCAAGCCCTGAAGCGCAGATTAAAATACCATCTTTGTAAAATCTATGAAAATTTTGCGCTATCATTGCTTTTGCGATAGCACTATCAAAGGCTTCACAAACTATATCTATATCTTTAAACAAAGATTTTAAATTATCCTCATCGATTTTTAAGGTACAAATTTCAACGCTGATATAAGGATTAATTTCGCTAATTTGCTCTTTTAAAGCTTCGGTTTTAAACTTGCCCAAATCACTTACACGATAAGCCTGACGATTTAAATTACTAGGCTCAATCACATCAAAATCAATCAACTTTAAATACCCCACTCCACTTCTTGCCAAATTTATCGCTATATGTGATCCAAGTCCGCCTAAACCACACACCGCCACGCGCCCATTTTTAAGTTTATCGTGAAGCTTTGGTGTATGTCTTGCTCTCATCATAGCATCTAGTGCGTCTTTTGGAGGTAAAGTATTTTTTTCTATACAAAAAAGCTCATCATTTTCATTTAAAGCGATATTCTCTTTTGTTGCAAAACCATTGATAATCCATACATCATTTTCATTTTTGCTGATATTTTCAAAAAATTCCAAACTTGTTTTAAAGTCTGTATCAAGTTCTTTGCCATTGAATTTTACTCTCATCATCCACCTCCTACAAAACTTACGATTTCAGCTTTATCATTTTCTTTTAAAATCAAATTTTCAAATTCACTCTTAGGTATAATCTCTCCATTTAATTCCAAGGCGATAAGTTCTATTTTCAAGCCTTTTTCTTTGATAAAATCCATAAATTTAAGCTCTTTTAACTCAAGCTTTTGTCCATTGATAATCATTCTAAACCTTTAAAAATTTTCTATCAAGTCTTTAAAAACAAGGCAAAGTTTTTCAAATTCTTCTATACTTACTCTTTCATCAATAGCGTGAATTCTATCATTACAAACCCCAAATTCCACTACCTTTACACCGTATTTTGCAAAATACCTTGCATCACTTGTGCCGCCTTTGGTATTAAGCTCTGGCACTTCATGGGTGATTTTTTGAACGCTTTCATTCATTTTTTGAACGATTTTATTATCGATATTTGTCAAAAAAGCTTCGCTTGATTGTTTTAGCTCTAACTCATAGTTTAAACCATGACAAATTTTTTCTACATAACTTTTTACATCTTCTAAGCTTGTATCAGGGGAATTGCGAACATTAAACATAAGTTTTAAATCATTTGGCGTAACATTACACACCCCCATACCTCCGCGAATATCAGTTATAACGATTTTTGAAGGACTAAATTCAGCACTTCCAGGATCAAGATCAAAACCCGCTAAAAGCTTTAAAACTGGCGCAAAATCATGCACAGGATTGATACATTTTTCAGGGTAAGCCGCATGCCCTTGTTTTCCACGGATTAAAAGTTTTCCATTGATAGAACCACGACGCCCTATTTTAATACTATCGCCGATTTTTTTAACGCAGGTTGGCTCGGCAACCACAGCATAATCAGGTAGCATATCTCTTTCTTGCATCCATTCTAAAACAGCCTTAGTTCCATATATAGCTTCGCCTTCTTCATCACTTGTTAAAATAAGGCTAAGTCTAGCTCCTTTAAAATCCGCATTCTTTACCGCATCTACAAAGGCTGCTACTCCGCTTTTCATATCTTGAGCACCCCTTGCATAGATAAAGCCTTCTTTTTCCACAGGCGCAAAAGCATTATTACTCCAACCCTCGCCTGCAGGCACCACATCTACATGCCCACCAAAAGCTAAATGCTCGCCTTCATCTTTAAATTTTTTAGTGAGTAAAAGGTTTTTAATGCCTTCTTTTTCTATAAAAAAAGCTTCAAAATCACTCAGTTCCATAGCGATGAAATTTAAAGCTCCATCATCATTTGGCGTAACAGATTTAAATTTTAAAAGTTCGATTAAAAATTCTTTTGCATTCATTTTTTTATCCTATAAAAGTTTTATATAATAAATTAAGAGCAAAATACTCTATAATTATAGCTGAAATTATATTGATTATAAAAACAACTTTTGCACTAAAAACATGACTATATCTTGCCACCACAAAGGCTAAAGCACTTACCCAAAAAAGTATAGCCACAACAAGCCCTAAAGTCATCAAATAAGCATGATCACTACTTAAAACCACACTTGCAGCACTAAGCCAAAATCCTATCACAAAAGGATTTAAACCATTTAAAAAAGCTCCTTTAATATAACTTTTCAAAAGACTTTCTTTAAATTCTTTATGCTCTAAATTTAAGCTTTCTTTCTTTTTTCTTAGCATCAAATACGCCATATAAGTTAAAAAACAAAAACCAAAAATCGCCAAAAAACGCATAAAAATGACATTGTCTAAGAAATTTAAAAGCCCAAATTGAAGCAAAAAAAGATAAAGCATATCTATACTAAATGCTCCAAGTCCTACAGCTATGGAATTTTTAAAAGCTTTTAGTGCATAAGTTAAAATCAAAATATTTACAGGTCCAAAAGGCACACTCACTCCAAAGCCCAAAAAAACTCCACTTAAAAAAGAATCAAACATTGCCATCTTTCATAAAATTTTCTATATCAAGTGCAATTTTATCAATAGCGTTTATAATATCTTCTATATAGATTTTATCAAAATACCGCTCTAAATTCGCATCTTTTTCGTAGATATTTAAAATACTTTTTTCGCACATTGAAGCATAACGCCCTACAGGCAAAACCGCCCCACTTGTGCCTATGCTGATAAAAAGCGAAGTTTGATTTAACAAAGAATAAAGCGTAGCATAAGCAGGGGCTTGCTCTTCAAACATGACTATATTGTGTCTTAAATCCTTGCTTTTGCATTTTGGGCATTGTTTATCTGTGATTTTTTCATAACCTATATTAAAAATTTCTTCGCATTTTAAGCAGCGAAGTTCAGGTAAAAAGCCATGCAAATGTACTACATCTTTACACCCTGCACGCTCTAGCAAATCATCTACATTTTGCGTGATGACAAAAAGGTTTTTACCCCATTTTTCTTTTAACTGTGCGATTTTTTCATGAGCATGATTTGGCTTTACATTTTGAAGTTGTGCCCTTCTTGCATCGTAAAAATCAAGTACTTTTTTAGGATTTTTTCTAAAACCTGTTGCAGAGCAAACCTCCATCACATCGTATTCTTCCCAAAGTCCATCATTATCTCTAAAAGTTTTAAGCCCACTTGGAGCAGACAAACCCGCTCCGCTTAATATCATAATGTTTTTCATCGCTAAACCTTATAAAATTTACAAAGTTTAGCAAAAAATGCTTTAAGAAAATAAATATTTTTGCAAGATTTTTTCTTTTTCTTTTTCTAATCTATCAAGTTCTATTTTATATTCATTGATTTTTTTCTCAATCTTGTCAGTTATATCTGCTATTTGATCTTGAAATTCTAAAGAAGGAAGTTTAACTCTTAATGCTTTTATTCTATCTATTGAAGCTCTAAGTTTTCTTGAAAATCCTTGTTTTTTACCAGCTTCATTTAAAATAAAACTTATGTATTTAGCATTTATTTTTGTATCATCAACCCTTAATACCCCACAATGATCAGTTGGATAAAACTTTTTATTTTTTGGTATAAATCCCACCATCCAATCTCCATCTATACCCCACAAAACAGAATCATTATCATAATCTTGCAAAATTTCTTTATTAACAAATCCAAATACTTCCAACACATTTGCACTATAAACAGGAATTTGTCCATTTTCAAGCAGCTCATTATTTAAAACTCTTTTTCCAATACTTAGTTTAAAAATTGGATTTGATAAAGCATATTCTTTAATTGTTTTATTAAATGATGATAAAAATTCACTATCCAAATTTATTTTACACAAATTATTAATTTTATCTAAAATAGAATTTAGTTCATATTCTTGATTGTCCTCTATAATACCACATTTTTGAAGCATTGCTTTGATTAGGTTTTGATACTCTTTTATACTCAAACTTAAAGTATTATACTGCTCTTCTATCTTTTCACACTCTGCTACGATTTGTTTTTGAATTTCAAGCGGTGGTTTTGGAATAACCATATTTTGCAAGATTCCTAAATTTATATTTTGTTGCGAAGTTGTAATAACTTCGTTATATAATTGAAATTTAAAATAATCAATGGCATACATAAGATATTTATTTATAAATTCTTCATTTGGAATAATAGCTACTATAGCTTGATTTGTTGTCATATCTTCGCCTAATATTCCAACTCTACCAATAGTTGCATAAATTGAAACAACAACAGCACCTTTTTGTATCATTTTTGCATTAGAATTCTTAAAACCCTCTCTTGTAATTTTTTCTTTAGTATCCATAATAACTTGACGATTAGAGTAATCGCTAATTGTTAGCCACTTAATATCCCCATTCCAATAATTTATATTTTTTCTTGATGGTGTTCCTCCCATGAAAAAATCTCCACAAATTTTCAATTTAACCAATGGGTATTGAGACTTTATTTCTTCTCTTTGAGTTTTTGGATTTAAACTTATAGCTTTATTAAATTCCACTTTTTCAAAATCTATCATATCAACAAGCCTTGCTTTTGTAGCATAAGTCTGTAATTCTTGCGGGATAACATCAAGCGTATTTAAAAAAGATTTGTAGATTAAAGTATTAAGCTTAGTCTCATTTTGTGGATTGCCTCTTTCAAAAAGTGGGCTCAAATAAGGCTCGTGCAATTCTTTTAAACCTTCATCACCTTTTCTATTACTCCACTCATAACCTAAAAATTTCTTTTGTTCTTTTATATCACTTGGGGATTTTATGATTAAAACTTCTTGATTAAGACTTAGACTAAAATAAAGCAATTTATCCTTTTCGATTGCCTGAGCATAAGCTAAAAAGGCTTTATCTTCTAAATCTTGCTTATCTTTACTTTCTTTATAAATTTTAGATTCTTTAAGTTTTTTATAATCGCTTGTTTGCCTAAATGCATTGCGATAATCTTTAAAGGCTTCTAGCTCTGCAAGTTTAGAATCTAAATTACCATTTAAAAAATTGCTATAAAGCTCTTTATCAAATTTTCTAAAATCACAATACGCACTTAGATAATTTTGATAAAAGTTTTCATTGTCTTTTAAATTTTCAGTTTCTATGCGTTCTTTAATCAAACTATAATCTTGAGAAATAAGATGATTTTCTTGTTTAAAAGTTTCTTTTTTGCGTAAAAATAAAATAATCGTATTTGTCCCTGTTGCTCCAAATGTTTGATTACCTAGCTCTACAATGGCAATAAAATCAAAATTTTGAAATAATATTTCTCTTGTATTTTTATAAATAGAATCTTTATTTAAAATAGAACCTGGTAAGATAATGGCAGCTTTAGCATTATCATTTAAAATTTGATTTGCTCGCTCACAAAAAAAGCATTCGATAGAATTATTTGTTTCTATGTTTATATCATCGTTAAAAAGTTTATAGGTATTCTTAGATTTATCACTTAAAGTTTCTAAAAATCCTTTTACAGAATAAGGCGGATTTGCTATAAGCAAATCAAAACTATTTGATTCTATTTGTGGTTTTGCTTTTTCTCCTTCTAAATTATTTGTATTTGCTAATTCAAAAGAAGCAAGTGCATCAGCATATAAAATATTGATTTCATTTTGCCCATACATTGCACTTGATACCTTAGAAACCTTACTTAAGCGATACTCTTTTTCAATACCATAAATATTTTTATAATGCTCTTTAAGCTCATCTTTTGTTAGATAACGCTTAAGCTCATTGGCATAGGTGTTTAAAAAATGTCCAGCACCGCAAGCATAATCAATCACCCTTAAAGCTTTAGAGCTTTTGCTTAACATTTCTTGAAGCGGTAAAGAATACATAATAAATTCACAAATTTGAATAGGGGTAAAAAACTGCCCTTCATCTTGCTTCATACCTTTTTGTAAAAAAAGTTCAAAAAGATTGCCTAAAAATTGATTTGTAGAGTTTTGAGTAAGCTTGTAATTTGCAAAAAGCTCTACTATTTCTTTTAATACAAGTGCATTTTTTAAGAATAATTCTTTATTATGCACTTCTAAAAATGCAAAATCATTATTTGAATAAAATTTTAATTCTTTGATGTAATTTTGCATTACTTCTTTTAAAGTTTTTATCTTTAATTGCTTAAAGTCTTTTTCTATATCTTCATTAGATACAAAGGTAATTTTCTCTCCTAAGAATTCTTTCATAGCTTCTTTATAAAGCCACATTAATCTATCTTGCATATTTGCATAAGTATCTGCCATTACACCAAAATATCCAAATTTGAGATTGTTTTTATTAAAAGTTTCATCATAAATTTTGCAAAGAAAAATATTTACAAGTTTATCAAAGGCATTTTCCTTGCCTGATATATTATGCTTGCGTAAAATTTTTGCAAATTCGTGATATTTGCCTTCTTCTTTAAGTTCTTTAAGATTATCAAAAGTTGGAGTAATTTCTAAAATTTTATAGGCATTGACATTTGCTTCAAAAATACCTTGTTTAAAATATTGCAGTTCATAACTTTCTTTCCAAGTTTTAAAAAGTTCTATATTGTTATTAGATTTTTTATAAGAATTTTGCAATTCCTTTTCTTTTAGATATTCTTCGTTATCGTAAGCTTGTATGATGTAATTTTTATATTCTAACTTATCGCTAAAATCACTTGTATAAAGACAAAGATATTTTACACCTTTTTCTTGCTGAAAATAAGAAAAAAGCTGTCCGCCATCTTCTTGCATTCTATTCCATTCTTTTATAAATTCACTATTTTTAGAATCTGTGGTTTTACATTCTATAATCAAATAAGGATTGTTTTCATTATCCTTTACTAAAATATCAGCCTTACCACCTTTTTTATCCCTGCCAAGATTCCATTTTGGCTCTAACTCTAAATGTTCAGCCTTATAACCTTTTTCTAAAAGTCTATGCACACATTCAAAAACTACAAAATTTTCAGGGTGTGAAAAATTAGAAGTAGTTTTATCGTGAATTTTTATTTCTTTTGGATAATTAATACTTTGGTTTTTATAATCTATTAAAAGAGTGTAATTATTGATTGTTTTTACATAATTTTCATTTTTATTTTTAAAGCCTAAGTTTTCTAAAACTTGTTTTAAATTATCTTTTGTAATCATTTATTTCCTTATAATTTTACCACCTTAGCACCAAAACCACCTTGATTGATCGGTGCGTCATTAAAGCCCTTGACACTTTTATGAGTTTTCAAAAACTCTCTTACAGCAAAGGCAAGCTTTCCTGTTCCTATACCATGGTAAACTAAAACTTCATCAAAGCCTGCAAGCAAAGCATCTGAAATAAATTTATCAAGCCTTGAAATAGCTTCATCACTCCTAAGCCCGTGCAAATCCAAGCTAACGCTAAGATTAGTCGGTTTTGCCACACTAATGCTTGTTTTTGGACTTATTTTAGGTGCAGGAGTGCTTTTTTTAAGCAGTTTTAAAGGCACACGAAGTTTGATCCCATCACTTTCAACCATAGCATCGTTTTTAGAAATGCTTATGATTTTACCCTTAATTTTTTCATATTTTACAAAATCCCCCACACGCAATTCTTCGTTTTGCTCCATACTTGGCAAGATGATTTCTTTTTTAAGTTCATTGGCTTTATTAAGACTTCTTTGCTTGTCTTTTATATCTTTAAGCTGTATGGTTTTTTTAGCTTCTTCTATGGCTTTGTGAAATTTAAATTCTAAATTTCTCAAACTCGTACGAAATTCTTGTTCATTTTTTTCTTTTTGCTCTTTTAAGGAAAGTAAAATTTCATCGACTTTTTGCTCTTTTTTCTCGACATTTTCAAGCTTAGCTTTTAGTTCTAATTCAAGATTGATATTTTTACCCACAAGCTCTTCTAAATTTTCTTTATCCTCGCCATAAAGCTTTTTAGCCTCGCTAACTAAATTCGGCGGAATCTGATAACGCAAAGCGGTTTCAAAGGCATAAGATTTTCCTATGGTGCCTTTTAAAAACTCGTATTTTGGGCGTGAAAGCTCTTCATCATATAAGGCAGCGATGAGTTCAACTTGCTCATTCTTTGCTAAAAGCATGGCAAGGCGTTTGTGGTGTGTAGTAATGATGATTTTAAGATTATTAGCTATGAGTTTTGAAATTAACACACTATACAAACAAGCCGCTTCTTCAAAATCTGTTCCAAGCTCTATTTCATCGATACCTAAAAGCAAATTTTTCCTAGAAAAAAGTCTAGAAAAATGCAACATTCTTCCTGCAAAAGTTGAAATGTCGTTTTTAACATTTTGCGGATCTTCTATGATGGCATCAAATTCTTTAAAAGTACCGATTTTACTTTCACTTGCTTTTATATGCATAGGCAAAAGATGTTTAGCTAAAAATGCTGCGCTTAGCATGGATTTTAAAAGCATGGATTTTCCGCCTGCATTTACCCCTGTGATGATTAAAACTTGTTTTTTAAATTCCAAACTCACGCTTTTTGGATTTTTTAAGGCAGGATGAGCGAAATTTTTAAGCACTAAATCCGTACTTTGATCACACAAAACAAATTCAAAATCCCTTTTTTTAGCAAGCAAAACCCTAGCACTATAATGATCAAAAAGATCAAAGGCTGTATTGATAAATTTTAAAAAAGGTAGATTTTTTACTAAAAAAGCTGAGAAATTTTTAGCGTATTCATAATAAATTTCTTCTTTTTGATTTTTGATTTTTTCTATATCATTTTGCAAATTTTCAACACTTAAAGGCACGATATAAAAGCCACCGCCATTACTTCTGCCTATGATTTTTGCTTTAATAGCGTGATTAAACCCGCCTCTTACAAGCAAGGCTTCAAGATTGTTTATAAGATGGATTTGTGTATCGATAAGATAAGGCATTAAAGCTTTTGTATAGCAAAATTTCTTAAACTCAGCTATTATGCTTTCATTTTTTAATCTTAGAGCGGCATTAAGATTTACAAGTCTTTCATCTAAACTTTCTTTTAACTCCCCTTTTTCATCGAAATTCAAACAAAGCTCCAAAGCCCCGCTAACAAATTCTATCTTTTGTAGCCAAGAGTCTAAATTTGTTCCTAGTTTTATTTTTTTTAACTTTTCAAAATAACGAAAAATTTTTACAAATTCAAAAATTTCATCTAAATGCAAAATTCCTTGCTTACTTAAATGAACCAAGGCTTTATCAAGATTGCTAAGCTCTGGCATAGTAGGAAATTCCACCTCGCAAAGCTCATGTATACGTTTAAAATGAAGATCAGAATCTCCTTGCAAAAAAATCTCCTTATCTCTTGCAAAAAGAGCTTTAAACTCTTCTAAATAGCTGTTTAAATCAAGCTTTGAGATCAATTCTTCTTTTGTATCATTCATCATTTAACCTACAATCTTTAATATCTATGATTAAAGAATTAAAACTTTGATTATTATCCTTTGAAATAAAACTTCCTGTACCAAATTCATAATTAAAATACGCCTTAGAAACATTGATATCTTTACATAAAATATTTTTATTTTGATTAAAAGCTACGATAATATCTGTTCTTAAATGACTTTTTTGTGTGTTTTCAAATTCAAAAAATACTGCTAAAACAATAAAAATCACAAGCAAAATACCAAAAAAAGGTTTAGTTTTTTTGCCTAATTTTTCACGCAAAGCAAAAGTGATTAAGGCTAAAATTAAAATAATTAAAAAATATAAAAAAAACCTACTCATTTTTTTGCCTTAATTTATTACTGATATCTCCTGCACCAAAACCTATAATAAGCCCTTCTTCAAAAACTTGCTCCTTAGAAGCCACCAAAAATTTACCCTCTCTTTTGATATCTTCTACAAATAAAGCCTTAGGAAAAACTGCTTTTAAATCAAGCCCTATAGGCTCTTCTCCTGCAGCATAAACAGGTAAAATTATAAGCTCGTCTACACCTTCAAAAGCCTTTGCAAATTCCTTTAAATTTGCAGCCAAACGCGTGTAGCGGTGGGGTTCAAAGATAGCTGTGATTTTCTTATATCCGCCTAATTTTGCGTATTCTTGTGCTGCACTTAAAGTCGCTTTTATTTCGGTGGGATGATGACCATAATCATCGATTAAAACCAAATTTTCATCAGCATGTAAAATATCAAAACGCTTTTTAATACCTTGATAATTTTTAAGCCTAGTTCTTATCGTTTCTATATCTAAGAAATTTAAAGCCGCCAAAATCGCCAAAGACGCATCAAGGGCTAAATGATATCCCATGCCAAAAACCTTAAATTCACCTAAATCTTTCAACTCAAAGCTTGTAAAAGGTTTGAAATTTTCTATACGCATGGTGCAGTTTTTGATATCTTTGCTCGGATAAAGCTTGGTTGACTCATTTTTATAATTTTTCAAAAACTCATCTTCAGCATTAATCACGCGAATTTTAGCCGTATCTAAAAACTCCGCATAAGCATGATGGAGTTTTGAAACTTCATTGCCATAATGATCTAAATGCTCTGCTTCTGCATTAGTAACTATAGCCAAATAAGGATTTGAATTTAAAAAAGAACTATCGCTCTCATCAGCTTCAAAAACAAGGTTTTGGCTTTCTTTATAAATCATATTTGAACCAAATTCTTTTAAAATCGCTCCGATGATCACAGAAGCATCATCAAGCAAAGAAGCCAAAATACTTGAAGTTGTGCTTTTTCCATGTGCTCCTGCAACTGCAAAAACGCGCTTATCTTCTAAGATAAGAGGTAAGGCCTCCTTGCGTGAAAGGCATTTAATGCCTAATTCTTTAGCGTGTTTAAATTCAGGATTTTCTTCTTTGATAGCAGCAGAATAAATAACTAAATCTTTGTTTAAAATATTGTCTTTATGATGAGGGATACTGACCTTAACCCCTTCTTTTTCTAGTTCTTTAGTGATTTTACTCTCTTTAAGATCACTTCCGCTAATTTTAAAACCTTTTTCTTTTAAAAATCTTGCTAAAGCGGAAATTCCTATACCGCCTATGCCGATAAAATGGATATTTTGCATCATTTAAACCTTTATACTTTAAAGGCTAAATTTTAGCACTTTTTTACTAAAAAGAAAATATAAATCCTATTTTGAAATGCCTAAACGCTCGGCTAATTGATATAAATTTAACTCTCTATAAAATTTATCAAAGTCTTTAGTATAAACATCAAGATTAAAAGCTTTATTCATATCTTTTAAAGTATCATTACTTTCAAAATAGTACCCTTTACCGCCACTATAAATACCTTTTTTATCAATCCATACAGCATCGTTGATCCCAAATTCTAATTTCTCATCACTTGGTCTTGCTAACATATTTCTTCCGCCTACGCTTAAATACTTGACATTATTTAAACTTAAAGCATAAAGAGTTGGAAAAATATCTTTATGAGATCCTACACGATCTTTATCATAATAAATATTATCTTGCAAATCCTTAGGAATATAAAGATAAAAAGGTACACTATAAGCAAAAGCTTTTTGGGAATTTAAATCCATACTCATTTCGCGTACTCTATGATCTCCAGTTGCTGCTATAATAACACTATTCTTAAATGGACTTTGTTTTACTTTATCTAGAAATTTTCCAAATTCATTATTTGCATAAGTATAAGCTTTGATAATATTATCTTGTTTATCTTTTTCATAAGGAAGCATATTAAGCAAAGTTTGTGGAATGTTTTCTAATTTTGGCAAATCATTTTGTGGAATTTTATAAGGTGGATGATTGGATATGGTAAGAGCAATTATAAGGGTGTTGTGTGGATTTTTTTGAAGCAAGTCATAAACTTTTTTATATAAAAACTCATCAGCTACTCCATAACCATTTTCACTATCTTTTGCTCCATTATACTCTTTCATTAAAATATTTTCATCTATAATCTCATCTACTCCCAAAATACTGAGATAATTTTTAATATTTTGCCAAGATCCATTACCTGCACTTACAAAAATCACCTTATATCCTGCTTTCTTATAAATAGCAATAGGTGTTAAATCCAAATAAGTTTTCTGAAATTTGCTTGTAGAAATATTAGAAAATGGACTTACAAAAAATAAGTTTGCAAAACTTGGTATAGTTCCATTACTAGAACTTAAAAAACGTTTGAATAAAAAATCTTGCTTAAAATGTTTATCTAACGAACCCAAAAAATTATGTTCTGTATTTGCAAAATCAGCCAAATTAAGCCCAAAACTTTCCATTAAGTTAACAAATACACTAGGATGATTCTTTTCAGCTTTTAGATTTATAGGACTTTGATGCAAATAATCAAAAAGTTTTTCTTTAAGTTCTTGTGCTTTTAAAGGTGTGATAGCCTTCAAAGCTGCTTCTTCTTTATATTGTTTTAAAGCCCAAGAAAATGCCATAATTGGATTTAACATTGTATCATTTACAACACTATATTCGCTAAAAGAATAATTTTGCACATTTATAGCCACATGCTTAAATGGACCCCTTAAGGCTACAACATAAACAATAATTAATATTAAATTTAAAGCTATCAAGGGAAATAATCTTAAATTAACAGGTTTTAGCTTTAAATTTAATATTTTCAAATTTAAAAAAACTACAAAAACTCCAAAAATCAACATTAAAGCTAAAATTTTTAAAATTGGATAATCATGATAAATAATACTTAAAATAGTTTTTGCGTTATCATCTTTTAGAGTAAACATAAAAATATCAAATTTAGTCTTGTAAATTTCGTAATAATAGTATTTTGCATAAGAAAATCCTATACAAAGACAAGAAATAACAATTATATAAATGCTTGAAAAAATGAAATAAAAATTTTTACTATATATTATTAACTTATTATTTATTTTTATATTAGAAAAAATTAAACTTAAAAAACCACAAAGCAAGAATGGTAAAAACGCTGCGCTTAAAAATCTTATATCATGAAAAACACCCAAAAGATACATTAAAAAGATTTCATTTTTATCACTAATTAAACCAGTAGGGATGAAAGAATTTTGCATTAAAATACGATTAATGGCAAAAGTTACTATAAATAATACGCTAAAAATAAAAATTTGAAGTAAAATTTTTCTCATATTTACCTTCTTTAAAAATTCTTAAGAATTTTATCAAAACCCCAAAGTTTTCTTGCTTCATCACTTTTTTTAGGCTCTATAATAAGCATTTCTTCTTCAGAACCTAATTTACTTTCTATCTCGCCAAAAGCATTAATAAACAAAGTATCGCCGTAAAAATTCCACTCATCTTTTGTTTTGCCTATGCGATTTACTCTTAAAATGCTTGTAGAATTTAAAAAAGCTCTTGTTTTTAAAAGTTCTTCCCATCTTTGTTTGCTTTCAAAGGTACAAGCACTAGGAACGATAACCAAATCAATTTTTTTCGCCATAATCTGTTGCCAAAAAATATCAAAATGTGTCTCAAAACCAAAAAGCAAAGCACATTTTAATTTTTCATAATTAAAAGTAAAAATTTTTAATTCTGATGGAGTTTTGTTGCTGAAAAATTTTTCTTCATTCCAATGTTCATAAGGCATTAAAATTTGCTGTTCATAACTTTTCACACCATTTGGAGTAACTTTTAAGCAAAGTTTTTTATAACTTTTAGCTTCAACGCTTACATAAGGAGCGATGATTTCTAATTCGTATTTTTTAGCAAGTTTAATCAAGCTTTCTTTTTTAGCTTCGCTTTGTTCTTTTATCATATTTTTTGGCATATGCAAAAGTTCTGTAAAAAAACTGTTGATCACATATTCTCCCAAAACTACTAAATTTACTCCATTGTCTTTTGAAGCTTTAAGATAATAATCAAGCCTTGATTCACTTAAAGCTAAAGTTGGAAACTGTAAAGCTGCTATTTTACTCATCAATTTGCTCCACTTCTAATTTTGCTTTTTCAAGCTCAAGTCTTGCTTTTTTGATACTCTCTAAACCTTCTTTATAAATTTTTACACTTTCATCTAAGGCAAGCTCTTGATTATTTAATTTTTCCAAAGATTCATTAGCGTGTTTTAAATTTTCTTCAAAACTCATTGATGATTAACCTTGTAGTTTGGTGCTTCATGAGTGATAGTAACATCATGCACGTGACTTTCTTTAAGTCCTGCAGTGGTAATTTCAACAAATTCGGCTCTTTTTTGAAAATCTTCTATATCTTTAGCCCCAACATAACCCATAGAAGAACGCAAACCTCCTAAAAGTTGATGCACCACGCTTCTTATACTTCCCACATAAGGAACACGCCCTTCTATACCTTCAGGAACGAGTTTATCTTGGGCAGTACCTTGCTGAAAATATCTATCCGAACTTCCCTTTTGCATAGCACCAAGTGAGCCCATACCACGATAAGACTTATATTGTCTTCCTTGATAAGTAAAAAGCTCTCCTGGACTTTCATCTGTTCCAGCTAAAAGAGATCCTATCATAACAGAACTCGCACCCACAGCTAAAGCTTTTGCGATATCACCTGAATATTTGATCCCGCCATCGGCTATCACAGGAACGCCAAATTTATTTGCTTCTTCTACGCATTCATCAATGGCTGAAATTTGAGGCACGCCCACACCTGAAACAATACGTGTAGTACAAATACTTCCTGGCCCAATACCTACTTTAACCGCATCTACTCCTGCTTCACAAAGTGCTTTTGCTGCAGCTGCAGTGGCGATATTTCCTGCGATAAGATCTAAATTTGGATATTTAGCCTTAATTGCTTTTACTGTATCAATAATACCCTTAGAATGCCCATGCGCAGAATCAAGCACAACAACATCAACGCCTGCTTCAACTAAAGCATCCACACGATCCATTTGCCCTACTCCTATAGCCGCACCCACGCGTAATCTTCCAAAATTATCTTTATTGGCATCAGGATATTCTTTGCGTTTTTTAAGATCTTTTATAGTGATAAGTCCTTCCAAGCGTCCTTGTTCATCCACTATAGGAAGTTTTTCTACTTTGTTGGTACTGAAAATTTTTTCCGCATCATCTAAAGTACAACCCTTTGGAGCAGTGATTAAAGGCATTTTAGTCATAACATTTTCAACCAAATTTGAAAAATCACTCTCAAATCTTAAATCACGATTGGTGAGTATGCCTATTAGTTTCTTATCTTCATCTACTACAGGAACACCTGAAATTCTATACTCTGCCATAATTTCTAAAGCCTCCGCAACACTTGCCTTAGGACTTACAAAAATAGGATCGATAATCACCCCGCTTTCGCTTTTTTTCACTCTTTTTACTTCTCTAACCTGCGAGGCTATATCCATATTTTTATGAATCACTCCAAGTCCTCCAAGTCTTGCCATCATGATAGCAGCTCTGTGTTCGGTAACTGTATCCATAGCCGCAGAGATTAAAGGCATATTTAAAGTGATATTTTTTGTTAGTTTAGTGTGAATTTTTACTTCCTTAGGTAGAACTTCAGAATACCCAGGACGCAATAATACATCTTCAAAAGTTAAAGCTCTTTTTACAATTTTCATCTTTCATCCTTAATGTTTAATCATTTGTTCTAAACTTAAAGCCCCATCTAACAAGGTTTGTTCATCATAAGCTTTGCAAATCAGTTGTGCTGATATATTAAGCCCTTCTTTATCTTTTGCAACAGGCACACTAATGCCTCCAAGTCCTGCTAAATTTACAGAGATAGTATAAACATCTTCTAAATAAGTTTGCATAGGGCTTTTTTGAGTATCAAATTTAAAAGCCGTTGTAGGAGTTACAGGCATAAAAATAAGATCACAATCTTGCAAAATTTCTTCATATTTTGCCTTAATAAAAGCTCTAGCTTTTTGTGCTTTAATATAATACGCATCATAATATCCACTGCTTAAAACAAAAGTTCCTAACAAAATTCTTCTTTTTACTTCTTCTCCAAAACCTTCGCTGCGTGTATTTACATACATTTCTTTTAAATTTTGGATATTTTCAGAACGCTTGCCATAACGCACCCCATCATAACGACTTAAATTTGTACTTGCTTCAGCTGTTGCGATGATATAATACGCCGCAATATCAAACTTAGAATCAAGCAAATTTTTATATACAATCTCATGTCCATTAGCTTTTAACATATCTATGGTTTTTAAAAGTGCATTTTTTACTTCACTATCTGCATCATTGACATAATTTTCAATCACTGCAATTTTTAATTTTTTATTTGCATTTAAATTTGGAGCGGTTTTGATAAACTCGATATTTGCACTCGTGCTATCCATTTTGTCATATCCTGCGATCGCATCATATAAAATTGCCGCATCTTCTACATTTTGCGTTAAAACCCCGATTTGATCCAAACTTGAAGAATAAGAAGCTAAGCCATAGCGACTCACTCTTCCATAACTCGGTTTAAATCCTACGCAACCACAAAAAGCTGCAGGCTGACGTACAGATCCTCCTGTATCAGAACCCAAACTTGCCAAAGCCAAGCCACCCGCTACCGCAGCAGCACTTCCGCCACTTGAACCACCTGGCACACGCTCAAAATTTAAAGGATTTAAAGTTTTGCCATAATAAGAACTCGCTGTTGAACTTCCCATAGCAAATTCATCCATATTGCAACGCCCAAAAGGAGAAAAACCATTAGCTTTTAAATTAACAATCACACTTGCATCATAAGGGGCGATATAACCTTGTAAAATCTTACTCGCACTAGTAAGCTCCCAGCCCTTTACGCTGATATTATCTTTTATAGCTACAGGCACACCTTCACCTGAAACACTTAAGTCTTTATCTAAAAATTGTTCGATATAAGCACCTATTTTTTTTTCTTTTTTTGCTTTTTCATTGAGTTCTTTTTTTAAATTTTCAAGTTCTTCTTTGGAGTATTTTAAAGCTTCTTTTAAAGTTATCATTTATTTTCCTTTGTTTTTTTGATCAAAAATACTGCTAAAGCACTAAAAGCCAAAACCACCGCTATAGTTGTGATGATAATGCTATTTGGAATAGGATTTTCTAGCATTGAACTCCTTTTAAAACTTCTTCACATCTTAAACAAGGTGTTTCTTCATCTTTACTTTGAAGTTTCCAACATCTTGGGCATTTACAAAGTGAAGCTTTGGTGATTTTAAATTTCTCATTCTCTACTTCAAATTCAGCCAAAATTTCTTCATTTTCATTGCTGATTTGACTTACCATAAACCAATCGGCTAATTCCTCATTTGGGAATTTATTAAAACTGATGTTTAAATTTAATTCCAAAGTAGATTTAATGATTTTATCTTTTTTAAGTATATCAATTTGTTCAAAAAATTTCTCTCTAGCACTCATTAAAAATGTATCATCTATACCAAAATCATAATCAAAATCCTGAGTTAAACTTAGATCAAATACATCTTTTGCATCGCCTTTGATTAAAACATTAGCATGTTCTAAAGCCTCATCTACACTATAGCTTAAATTTGGAGCAAGTAAATTTAAAAGCTCTTTTGCTATCAAAGCCATAGCCACTTGAGCAGATTTTCTTCTTTGGGCATTTTCGCTATCACAATAAAGTCTATCTTTACTGATATCAAGATAAATCCCACTTAAATCCGCACTTAAGAAATTTAAAAGCAAACTAAAACCTTTAGCAAATTCATAAGCAAAAAATGCCTCTTTGCTTGCTTTAAAAACTTTAGTTGCACGGCTTAATATCCATTTATCGATAAAGCTAAATTCTTTAACTTCTAAATCTTTTAAGTCATTTGTATTGGCAAGTAAAAATCTTATAGTGTTTCTTATTTTGCGATATTGTTCACCCACTTGTTTTAAGATATTGTCTGAAATTTTTAAATCACTTGAATAATCACTTAAAAGTATCCAAAGTCTTAAAATTTCAACTCCATAGGTTTTTGCTACATATTCAGGAGCGATCACGTTGCCTTTAGATTTAGACATTTTTTGCCCTTTTTCATCGGTGGTAAAACCATGAGTTAAAATGCTTTCATAAGGTGCACTTTCATTGATCGCTGTACCTACAAGCAAAGAGCTTTGAAACCAACCCCGATGTTGATCGCTTCCTTCTAAATACATACTTGCTCTTTTTTCTCCTGCGTCATAAAGTCCGCTATTTAAAACCGCATTAAAAGTACTTCCACTATCAAACCAAACATCTAAAATATCATATACTTTTTCTAAATTTTCAGCGTTGTATTTTGAATTTGTAGGAATTAAATCTTTGATTTCAAACTCCCACCACGCATCAGCGCCGTGTTTTTCAAAAATAGCCGCTACAAAGTCAAAAAGCTCATCATCAAAAATGACTTCTTTAGTGTTTTTATCTCTAAAAAAGGCTATAGGCGTTCCCCAGTCCCTTTGTCTTGAAATACACCAATCTGGGCGATTTTCCACCATAGAACCTATTCTTTTTACCCCACTTTGCGGATAAAAAGCTGTTTTTAAAAGTTGTTCTTTTGCACACTCTCTTAAGGTTTTTCCTTGAAGTTTTGGCTCATCCATTAAAATAAACCATTGTTTAGTAGCTCTATAGATTACAGGTTTATGTGTTCTCCAGCAAAACGGATAAGAGTGTATAAATTTAGAAGAATGTAAAAGTTTTTCGCCTAAAAGTTCTAAAATTTTTTCATTGGCCTTAAAAATATGAAGACCTATAAACTCTTCAAGCAAATGAGAAGGCAAAAGCTCTTTAGCTCTTAAAGTTTCATCATAACATCCACCATCATCAACAGGCATTAAAACTTCAATACCGTATTTCAAACAAGCATAGTAATCATCTTCGCCATGTCCTGGTGCAGTATGCACAAGTCCACTTCCACCATCCATCAATACATGCTCACCCATAATTAAAACAGATTTTCTTCCATTTAAAGGATTGATAGCTTCAAGTTTTTCAAATTCTTTTGCGTTTAATTCTTTTTGAATTTCTCCACTTGTAAGTCCTTTTTCTACCATACTTTTAAGTAAAGCACTTGCAAAAATCAAACCCTCTTTGGTGATCACATAATTTTCATTAGGATTTAAAGCTATAGCTTGATTAGCCACTAAAGTCCAAGGCGTAGTTGTCCATATCACTGCGCTTGCTTTTGAAACACCTAATTTTTCGCAAGCTTTTACATCTAAATCAAAAGCCACAAAGATAGAATAATCTTCTTTATCTTGATACTCTACTTCAGCTTCCGCTAAAGCTGACTTTGCCGCCCAACTCCAAAAAACAGGTTTAGAACGCTCGCAAAGTAAGCCTTTTTTAGCAATCTCACATAAAGTTCTATAAATCGCTGCTTCAAACTCAAATTTCATAGTCAAATAAGGCTTATCCCAATCCGCAATAATGCCTAAATTTTTAAATTCTTCTCTTTGGATATCTACAAATTCACTCGCATGTTGTCTGCAAAACTCACGAATTTCTTTTTTACTTAAGCTTTTTTTCTTTTCTCCAAGCTTTACTTCTACTTGTTGTTCTATAGGTAAACCATGACAATCCCACCCTGGAGTAAAACGCACACTCTCACCTTTAAAATAATGCGTTTTGATAATAGTTTCTTTTAAAATTTTATTTAAAGCATGTCCTATATGGATATGTCCGTTAGCATAAGGGGGGCCATCGTGTAAGGTAAAACTTTTTTTCGCATTTTTGCGATTTTCTTTCATTTTTTCATAAGCATAATTTTGCTCAAACCATTTTTTAAATCTTTGCGGTTCAAGTTCCGCTAAATTCGCCCGCATAGCAAAAGTAGTGCTGGGCAAAAGTAGAGTTTCTTTGTAGTCCATTTTTTCCACCTAATTTTTAATAATCTTAAATTCTACTCAAATTAGCTTTAATTTCTACTTTGTTTTTGGCTATAATTATAAGAAAAAAAAGGAAAATTTATGAAACATTTGCTTTATCTTATAGGAGATGAGCTTACTATAAACGAAAAATTCAAAAATTATATTTATAGAACTTATGAAGAAAAATTTAAAGAAATCAACGAAATTCGCATACAAAGTAAAACCGATAAAGATTTACCTTTTTTACTTGAAAATCTCTTAAATCAGTATGATTTTATCACTTTATTTACAAGCCCTTTGCATTATGCGACTGTTGCTAAAATTTTAGCAACTTTAAATGATGATAATCTTATCTTAAAAGATGATACCTTGGTTCCAGATAAAGCAGAATTTAGTAAAAATAGCTTTGTGTGTAATTTTTCAAATTCAAAAATCAATGTCGTTAAAATAAATCCAAGCGAAAAATTACCCAATCTTCTTGGGCATATAAAATTAAATTTTGCATATTTTTGCATTTTTGGCATGGATGATGAAAGCGCTATATTACTACTGCAAACCCTAACAAAATCTTATGAGATAAATATAAAATTAACCAAGCTTTTAGATAATCTTGTGCTTATTAAGGCCACTTGCGCTAATTTTGGAAAACTTGATGGTTTTTTAAATAGCGTAAAAAATCTTTTTGGACAAAAGGTGTTTTTAGGTAAAGATCCTATACATTTTATAAGCTCTAAACTTTTAGAAAAAAAATTAAAAATTTCTTTTGCTGAAAGTTGCACAGGTGGACTTTGTGCAAGTACCTTAACCAAAATTTCAGGTGTAAGTGAAATTTTTGAAGGTTCTATTGTAAGTTATTCCAACCGCATCAAACACGAATGGCTTGGAATTAGCGAAAGCGTCTTAGAAAATAATGGCGAATACAGTGAACGTTGTGTTTATTTTATGCTAAAAGGTATTTTTAAAACAGCTAATCCTGATTTTGCCTTAGCTATTAGCGGAGTAGTTGGCGAAAAAGATGAGGGAAAAATAAAATCAGGCACTATTTATATAGGTGCAATGTTTAGAGATGGAACTTTTATCCAAGAAACGCTTTATTTAGATGGAGATCGTGAATTTATACAAGAACAAGCTGTTTTGGCAACTTTTTGCTTACTTTTAAAATTAAAACCTGAAATTTTTGAAATTTAAGGGATTTAAAAATGAAAGAAATTAAGCTAAAAGAAGACTTGGAAAAAATTTATCCCTTGATAAAACAATTAAGAAATAACCTATCTTTGAAAGATTTTTTAGACAAAATCCAACTTGCTACACAAACTCAACATTATAAACTTTTTGCCTATGAAAATGAGGGAAGCTACAAAGCAGCTTGTGGAGTCATGCCCTTTAATGTACTTTATCATAATCATTGTCTTTATATTTGTGATTTTGTCGTAGATGAAACTTTAAGAGGAAAGGGTATAGGTCAAGCTTTTTTGAAAAAAATCCAAATTTGGGCAAAAGATCGAGGATATGAAGAATTAGAACTAAGTTCAAGTTTTTTTAGAACACAAGCTCATGAATTTTATATCCAAAAAATGGGTTTTGAAAAATCCGGTTTTGTTTTTAAGAAAAATATCAAACTATAATATTTTTTGATTAAGCTTTGCATTTTATAATTAATATTATTATTTTTGATTTTAAGGAATAAAATGAATTTTAAAGAACTAATTTCAAAACGCAGAGCTTGTAAACTTTTTAATGATAAAAAAATCAATGAAAAGGATTTGCATTTTATCTTAGAAAGTGGAGTCTTAGCCCCAAGCTCACATGGATTTGAGCCTTGGAAATTTGTAGTATTAGAACAAAAAGAACATAATCTTAAGCTCTCAACTCTATGTTACAATCAACAAAATGTAGCAAGTGCGAGTCATAATATTATTTTTCTAGCAAGAAAAGATCTTCAAAGCAAAGATGAATTTGCACAAAAACAAGTGCGTCGTTTCTCAGGTTCTAGCGAAGAAAATTTTCAAAAAATTTTAGAAATTTATACTCATAAAACCAATGCAATGAATGATAATGAACTCTATCATTATGCACAACTTCAATGCTATCTTGCTATGATGCAAATGTCACTAGCTGCAATGAGCTTAGGTATTGATTCTTGTATGATAGGTGGCTTTGAAAAAGCTAAGGTTGATGATTTTCTTAATTTAACTTATCCTTTTGAAACTGCTGTAATTTTATCCTTAGGATATAAAGCCCATGAACCAAAATATTCTACTCAACGCTTAAATTTTAATGAAGTCGTCGAATTTTACAAGGAAAAATAATGAAAAAAGAACTTGAAATTTTTAGTACAAGATATTCTTGTAGAAATTTTAAAAATGAAAAACTCAAAAAAGAGGATTTAAATTCTATTTTAGAAATAGCAAGATTAAGCCCAAGCTCCTTAGGACTGGAACCTTGGAAATTTATAGTAGTGCAAGATGAGAAAAGAAAAGAAGAACTTTCTAAAATTTGCAACCAGCAAAAACATGTAAAAGATTGCGCTGCGTTAATTATCATCATTTCAAGACTTGATTTTTTGGATTATTTTGAAGAAAAACTTAGAAAAAGAGATATGAGTGAAACAGAAATTCAAAAACGCTTAGATGCTTATATGCCTTTTTTAAAATCTCTAAATCAAGAAGAAAAAATATCTTATGCAAGTGAACAAGCTCATATAGCTCTAGCTAGCATACTTTACAGTGCTAATGCTTTAAATATAGCAAGCTGCACTATAGGTGGTTTTGATAAACAAAAGCTTAATTCTTATTTATCACTTGATATTCAAAAAGAAAGATCAAGTTTGGTGGTGGCTTTAGGATATTGCAACGATGAAAAAAATCCTCAAAAAAATCGTTTTAGTTTTGATGAAGTTGTAAAATTTATTTAAATTTTGCTTTTAAGCAAAATTTAAATAAAAATAAACTGATTCTTTTTTGTATTTTTACTAAGTCTTTGCTTAAATTTTATACAATTTTGATTATAATTTTACATTTAATTTCACAAGGCTTGTTATGAATTTACCCAATATCTTGGCGATTTTTAGAATGGTTTTAGCGCCTTTGCTATTTTTTTTATTAATTCATCATTTTGAAAATATTCATCAAAGTTGGATTAACTATTTTGCTGCTTTAACTTTTTCATTAGCAGCTTTAAGTGATTTTTTTGATGGATACATCGCAAGAACTTGGAAACAAACTACAAAACTGGGTGGAATCTTAGATCCATTAGCCGATAAAATGCTTGTTTTAGCAGCTTTTTTAGGGCTTTTACTTACAGGAAAAGCTAATGAATGGGTAATTTATATTATATTAGTAAGGGAATTTTTTATCACAGGTTTTAGAGTTGTAATGATTAGCGAAAATTTAAATGTCAATGCTTCTTTTGCAGGCAAACTTAAAACCGCTTTTCAAATGACTGCGATAGGATTTTTAATCATGGAGTGGATAGGCGGTGAAATTCTACTTTACATAGCTTTGATTTTAACTCTTTATTCTGGATTTGAATACATCTATACTTATATAAAAGCTCAAAAAAAAGGAGAAAAATGAGATCTTTATTATTTTTAATTGTTATTTTGATTTTGGGAATTAAATTTTATTCTATTGAATTTTTAGCAACTGTTTTAGTCATCTCATTTTTAATTTTCTTTCACGAATTAGGACATTTTTTGGCTGCAAGATCTTTGGGTGTAAAAGTTGAAGTTTTTAGTATAGGATTTGGAAAAAGTCTTATAGAGCGTGAATTTAAAGGCACAAACTATCGCTTAAGCACTTTACCACTTGGAGGATATGTTAAACTTAAAGGACAAGATGATATGCGTCCTGGTTTTGAAAATCTAGACAAAGATAGCTATAGCATTTTAAGCCCTTTAAAAAAGATTTATATTCTTTTTGCTGGACCATTTTTTAATCTAATTTTAGCTTTTTTTCTTTATATTATCATAGGAAATTTAGGTCTAAACAAACTTGCTCCGCAAATAGGAAACATAGCGCCAAACTCTGCTGCACAAGAAATAGGACTTCAAAAAAATGATACTATCTTAGAAATTAACGGTATAAGAATTCAAACCTTTGATGAAATTTCAAAGCATTTAAGTTTAGATCCTTTGAAAATATTAATCAATAGAGAAGGAAAAAATTTAGAATTTATTTTAACTCCAAAAATAGGACAAGGATACAATGACTTTGGACAAATCGTTGAAAAACCTCAACTTGGAGTCAGTCCAAATGGGACAAGCACTCTTGTAAAACACCAAGGTTTAGAAAGTTTTAAATATGCCGCACAAGAAAGTTTTCAAGCTTCTACACTCATCATCAAGGGTATTGTAAAACTCATAAGTGGTGAAGTTGAAGCAAAAAATTTAGGCGGTATTATCACCATGACTGAAATTACCTCAAAGGCTGCACAAAATAGCTTTACTTTGCTTTTATTTATCACTGCTTTAATTTCTATAAATTTAGGCATTTTAAATCTTTTACCTATTCCTATGCTTGATGGAGGACATATACTTTTTAATCTTTATGAAATGATTTTTAGACGCAAAGTTCCACAGCGTACTTTTGAATATTTAAGCTATACAGGCATGGCAATACTTTTAAGTTTAATGCTCTTTGCAACTTATAATGATATATCAAGGATTATAGGTGAATAAAAAATTTTCCTACCCTATTCCAAATTTTACTGATAGAAGAAAAAGTATAATCTTTTGGCGCTATTTGCGTTTTCAAGCAAGAAAAATTTTATATTTTCCTCAAGTAAGACTTCTAGAAAAAACGCTTAATAAAGAAAAAAATAAACATTTAAAAGACTTTTTCTCTCAAAGACCCTATGCTTGTTACAATGCTACAAGAAGATTTTGCGATAAAAGTTTTAAAGCAAATGAACGTGTTAAAACACTTATTTATGATGTTGATAAGGGACTCGCTTGTTTTAAATTTCTTCCCGAGGAACAAATAATTTTTTCTTTTGATGAAGATTTTGAGCTTTTTTTAGGATATAACTATAATGTTTGCGAAGAAGGTTTTTGGGCTTTTTCTTTAAAATTTAAAAAATACACAATCTTACAATGTAATTTTTGCTTTACTTTAGAAAACAATCTTCTACTTTCTTGTATACAAGGACATAAATACAAAGATTTTAATATTTTAGAAATTAATAAAATTTTAACTAAAAAATGTCATGGTTTGCGCCCTGTTGCTTTACTTATAGAATGCTCTAAGATGCTTTGTGAAATTTTAAAACTTCAAACTACTTTAGGTGTACATGAAAAAAATCAAATCCGTTCTCAAAAAGGAAAAGAAAAAGGCTATTTTGTAGATTATCAAAAAATTTGGCTAGAAAATGGTGGAGAATTAATAAAAATCAATAAACACAAATACTATAAACTCCACCACTCTCAAAAAAACCTAGAAGAAATCCCTTCGCAAAAACGCTCCATGTATAAAAAACGTTTTGCTATGCTTGAAGAAATCAAAACAAATTTAGATAAAACCTTAAGTATTCAAGACTAATTAAGTATATTTTGATATAATCTAGTCTTGCTTTATGCAAAATCCTTGCTCATAAAAATGGGCTTTAATATCCATAAGGAGAAAAGATGAAACATTATGAGGTTTTATTTATCTTAAAACCAACACTTACTGAAGAGGAAGTGAATGCGAAGTTGGAATTCGTTAAAGAAGTCCTAACCAAAAATAGTGCAGAAATTGAAACTGTTGTTCCAATGGGTACTAGAAAATTAGCGTATAAAATCAAAAAATACGAAAGAGGAACTTATTTTGTGATTTATTTCAAAGCTCCTACAAACTTGATCGCTGAGCTTGAAAGGGTGTTAAGAATCACTGAAGAGGTAATAAGATTTTTAATCGTAAAATATGAAAATAAAAAAGAAATTGCAGCTTGGGAAAAACTAAGCCACGGGATTAAGCAATCTAAAAAAGAAATTAAACCTTTAGATGCTCCTGAAATTCAATAAGGAAAAAGATGTTTAACAAAGTTGTTTTGGTTGGAAATCTTACACGTGATATAGAAATGCGTTATGCACAAAGCGGTAGTGCTATTGGAGCTTCCGCTATAGCAGTAACAAGAAGATTTACCGCAAATGGAGAAAAAAGAGAAGAAACTTGCTTTATTGATATAAGCTTTTATGGTCGCACCGCAGAAGTTGCAAACCAATACCTTACAAAAGGTTCAAAAGTACTCATAGAAGGACGTTTGAGATTTGAACAATGGAGTGATCAAAATGGACAAAATCGCTCTAAACATAGCATTCAAGTTGAAAATATGGAAATGCTTGGCAATTCCAATACTCCACAACAAGGCGGAAATTTTGGCAATAATAGCTTTTCAAACAACAATTATAGTGGAAACTATGAAAATCAAAGCTATGATCCTTATATGAGTGAAAATCAAAATTTTAATAAAGCAAAAGCAAACCCTGCTCCACAGAGAAACCAAAGCCCACAACACGAAGAAAAATTAAAAGAAATTGATATCGATGCTTATGATAGCGATGATACTAATTTACCATTTTAAAGGATAAACTATGGCAGAAAAAAGAAAATACTCTCGCAAATATTGCAAATACACTGAAGCAAAAGTTGAATTTATTGATTATAAAGATACAGCAATGTTAAAACATGCTTTATCTGAAAGATTTAAAATCATGCCACGCCGTTTAACAGGCACAAGCAAAAAATACCAAGAAATGGTAGAAGTTGCAATCAAACGCGCAAGACATGTAGCCCTTATCCCTTATATAGTGGATAGAAAAGAAGTAATCAACAATCCTTTTGAAGGACTATAATCTTTTAAAAGCAAACTTGTAAAAAGTTTGCTTTCTTATACATTTATTCTCAAAATAAAATTAAACCAAAGTATATTCTAAAACATCACTGAAAGTATCGACAGCAATGATTTCCATATTGTCTCTAACCTCACTAGGAATATCTTTTAAATCTCTTTCGTAATTTTTTCTTGGAATTAAAGCTGTTTTTATATCTGCTTTATAAGCTGCAATTAATTTTTCTTTTAATCCACCTATTGGTAAAACTTTTCCTTTTAAATCTATTTCACCCGTCATTGCAACATCTGCTTTAACCTTTTTATCACTAAAAATAGAAGCAATAGCTGTGCTTATCGTAATACCTGCACTTGGGCCATCTTTTGGAGTAGCTCCATCTGGCACATGTATATGAATATTATAACTATCATAAACATTAACTTTAGGATCAATAATTATTTTTTTAGGTATTTTTATTTTTCCTTCATCGATTAAAACTTTTATCATGCTAAAAGCAATTCTAGCTGATTCTTTCATTACATCACCCAAACTTCCTGTGAGCGTTAATTCTCCTTTACCTTTAATTTTTACAGCCTCTACTTTTAAAACATCTCCACCTACGCTTGTCCAAGCCAAACCATTGACCTGACCTACTTGATTTTCTCCATTATTTTTTTCTATTTCAAAAACTTTTTTATCTAAAAATTCATTCAAATTTTTTGTATTAATAATGACTTTTTTAATATTTTCTAAAAGTAGTTTTTTAGCACTCTTACGACACAACTCTGCCACTTTGCGACGCAAATTTCTAACTCCTGATTCACGAGTATAATCGCTAATGATTAGCTCTATAGTTTCATCATCAATAAATAATTCATTGGATTTTAAGCCATGTTTTTTAAGCTCATCTGGAATTAAATATTTTTTCATTATATGAAATTTTTCACTTGGAGTATAAGAGCTAAGTTCTATAAATTCCATTCTATCTCTTAAAGGTGCAGGAATATTGCTAATATCATTTGCCGTTGCTATAAAAATGACTTTACTTAAATCAATATTAAAATTTAAATAATAATCCCTAAATTTAGAATTTTGCTCTGGATCTAAAATTTCTAAAAGCACCGCACTTGGATCGCCTCTAAAACTGCGATTTAATTTATCAATTTCATCCAATACAATTACAGGATTAATTTGTTTTGCCTCTATGAGTCCTTGAGTAATACGTCCAGGCATAGCGCCTATATAAGTTCTACGATGACCACGCAGCTCATTAACATCTTCAAGTCCACCTAAAGCTATACGAATAAGCTCTCTTTTTAAAGCTTTTGAAACAGAATTTGCCAGTGAAGTTTTACCAACGCCAGGAGGCCCATAAAGACAAAGTATAACTTTAGCACCATCTTTTTCTGCTATTTTTCTTTTTTCTAAAAGTTCCCTAACTGCAAAATATTCTTCTATGCGTTCTTTTGGTTTATTTAATGCATAATGATCATGGTTGAGCTGTTTTGAAACTTCCTTAATATCAAGTTTTTTCTTAGAAATTTTTTCAAAAGGAACATCTAATGCTGTTTCTATGTAAGTTTGAATCATCGATGCTTCGGAATTATCTTGATGAATGCGTTCGAATTTTTCAATTTGTTTTTTGATTTCTTTATAAGCGTCTTCGTGCATAAATTTCTTCTTTAACTCCAGACGCTTTTGATACTCTCTAACCTCATCTTCTTTTTGCGTATCAGAACCAAGCTCTTTTTGAATTTGTCTTAATTGTTCTTTTAAAAAATATTCTTTATTTACCTTATCAATACGAGAATGTACTTTATTTTTAATTTCTTTTTGAATTTTATTAGCTTCTATTTCTTGAGCAATTAAATCTATTAATTTTACTAATTTTTGCTCAAGATCTGTTAAAACAAAAAACTCATAAGCAACTTGTTTTTTAATACGCACAGTATTTAAAATCAAATCGCAAATCCTAGATGCATCAAAACCTTCTTCAATTGTTCTTAAAAGATCTGGAGAAAAATAATGACTAATATTTGCCAAATTTTTTACTTTCTCTTTTAAAACTTCAAGAAGTGCTTCTTTTTTAGTTCCTTCTAAAAAGTCTTCTTTTATAAGTTCTATCTTGGCTTCTAAAGGTTTATTAGAAATTTGCTCTATAATTTTACCCTTGGCATATCCTTGAAAAAGTATTTTCACTCTTCCATCAGGCAAAGGAACTTTTCGCATGATAGTCCCAATCACTCCGCAATTATAAATTTCATCAAAATTTCTTCCATTTTCCAACTTTGAAGGTGCAACAAAAAGCATGCTATCATTTTTAATCGCAAGATCTAAAGCTTTCATATTGGATGAATCGTTAATAAAAATAGGAGTTATCATAAAAGGATATAAAAATAATTCATCTTCAACCAATACTGGTAAATTTGCTGGATAATTTTGTATCTCTTCAATCTGCATTTATTTTCCTTGTTTATTAAAATCTTTCAAATATACTTCTATACCAAGGAAGCTCAGGTTTGATAATACTTTGCTGATAAAATTCACTTTCTTGAAGTCTTTGTTTATAAATTTGTGCACTTTCATCATGCCCTATGCGCTGGTATAGATTTTCTATAGTACTATTAAGATAAAAAACCGCTAAATTAAATTTTGTAAGCATTGTTTGAACCAAAGGTTCATATTCTGTATAAGGATAATCTTTCAAAAAAGTATCTATTTCTTTTTGGCTTTCAAGCATTAAAGCCTGATTACGATTTGGCACTGCAAATGCATCAAATTTTGCCTTAATTTTAAGATAACGAATATAATCAGCATTGCGTGAATTTCCAAATTTTTTATTATATTCATCTAAATAAAATTCAGCTAACTTATATTCCTCTTCATCCATATGAGCTTGTGCTAAAATAATTAAAATAGTTTCCAATAAAGGATCGGCAACATGCTCACTTGCCATACCATTATAATGATCATCAGCTTTTTCCAAATCCTTGTCCTGCAAATCTTTAATAATTTGCTTATACCACTCACTAGCACTAAGATTGTATAAACCTTCATCATTTTTCGTACTACACGCACTAAAAAAAACACTTAAAAAAACCAATAAAAAAATACCTTTTTTCATACTTCACCTTGATTTATATTCTCAAAAATATATATTTTAACGATTTTATAATTATGTTCTTCTAAAATTATAATAAAATTAATTAAATAATTTAAAATTTTGGAATGATTATTGCTTATTTTATGTTAAAATATTAAACATTATAACTTGAGGAGAAAACATGACCCTAGCTGTTAAATGCCCTATCTTAGGTTTTGAAGAAACCAAAAATATGGAATTTTCAACTATCGATGAAGTATTTGTAAGACTTAAAAGTCTTGATGGTAAAGACTTTTCTTTTGTTTTAATTAATCCTTATTTGATTAGACCTGATTATGAATTTGATATACCAACTTATTATCAAGAGCTTCTTTCTTTAACACCTGAATCTAATATGAAAATTTTTAATATAGTAGCCATAGCAAAAAGCATTGAAGAATCGACAGTGAATTTTCTAGCTCCAGTAGTCATTAATCTTGATAATAATACTATGGTACAAGTGATACTAGATACAGTTAATTATCCCGACTTTTTTCAAGCTGATCAAATTGCTAATTATATTAAAAAATAATGCTCTATATACTTGCAAATGGATCTATGGCAACAGCCTTAGCCTATGGGTTAAAAGATGATTATGAAATTTGTATAGTAGGAAGAAGTATAGAAAAACTTCAAGCCCTCGCCAAAGAAGGCTTTAAAACCTTACTTTACAAAGATTTTAACATAGAAGGTAAAGATGTTATTTTAGCATTTAAACCTTATGCTTTAGAAAATATTGCTCAAATGCTAAAAGGACAAGCACGTATCTTAATCTCTGTTTTAGCCAATGTTGATTTTGAAAAACTACAAACCATCAAAGCTCAAAATTATGTTAGAATAATACCCAATACAGCAGCTAAATACAAGGCTTCAACCACACCATATATACTTAAAAACTCTCATTTTGAAAATGAAATTTTAGACATTTTAAAAACTTTTGGCTCGGCTTATAAATTAGATAATGAAATACAAATGAATGCAGCTATGGCAATTAGCGGCTGCGCTCCTGCTTTTTTAGCACTTATAGCAGAAAGCATTGCTAATGCTGGAGTTTATGAAGGTTTGTCAAAAGAACTTAGTCTCAATCTTACGCGCTCTTTATTTAAAAGCTCTAGTGCTTTACTAGAACATGAACATCCAGCTATTATCAAAGAAAATATTTGCTCCCCTGGCGGAGTTACAATAAAAGGCATAAAAATACTCGAACAAAAAGGAATTCGCGGAAGTTTTTTTGAAGCCATAAATGCTAGCAGCGCTAAATGAAAAAGGCTTTCATACTTATAGAAAGCATTAGTGCTATAACGATCATATCTTTAATTTTCATTGGCATTTTTTATTACTATATTCAACTTTACAAAAACTATGAAAATTTAAATATTTTTGAAAGACTCTATAAACTTCAAGAAGAATTATATGAAAAGCCTATTTTTAAAACCATCATACTTCAAACTTCAGCCTTAAAACCTATAGTTTTACAAGAACAGTTTGTTAATGATGGTATATTTCAATTTCAAAAATTATACTTTCAAGATCAAAATTATAGCGTTTATTTTAAAGAATGAGCAAAGCTTTTACACTTTTTGAACTTATAATATCACTAATACTTTTTACTTTTATAACTAGCTTACTTTCAAAA
This sequence comes from Campylobacter sp. BCW_6468, assembly GCF_001762865.1. NCBI lineage: Bacteria > Pseudomonadati > Campylobacterota > Epsilonproteobacteria > Campylobacterales > Campylobacteraceae > Campylobacter > Campylobacter sp. BCW_6468. The sequence continues at coordinate 221,796 of NZ_MJXQ01000039.1, read as the reverse complement.
CCTTTAATGGATTTTTATCATTTAAATTTTACTGCTTTACATACAAACAATCTTATCACTCAAGCACATTTAAACTTGCTTAAAATAGAAAAATTAATACAAAATTGTATTAATATTACATTTTCACAAAATACATTAAAATGTCTTTTAAAAGATGAGTTAATTAGCCTAAAAGATAATAAACTTTATCTTATTAATTCTGCTCTTATTTTAGAAAATAATCATACACTTTATTCACCTCATTCTGATTTTAAAACACAACTCCAAAATAGAAAAGATTTATATAACGACAATGAACATATTAGCTATGCTTATAAAATTAATAAGATTGAAAAAATATCTATCTTGGAAAATGGTATATCTGCAAATTTTACAGGTAGTTTTATTCCTTTGCAAGCTCAATTAGTTATCAAATTGCAAAATGAAGAACTTATATATGAAATAAAGCCAAAATTTAATGAACAATTAAACCAACAAGGATTAATTTCTAAAAACATAAGCTCATTTAACCTGCAAAACAATAAATTAAAAATTTGCCTAAAAAGACAAACAAAACATTGCCTTGAAAAAAGAATTTTACTGTGAAAAAAGCTTATGTTTTAATTTGGACAATTTTTTTAATACTACTAATAAGTCTATGGATGAGCTTGACCTTAAACATATCCAGCTATACTCCAAAAATAATCCAAGATAGTTATTACTACCTTCAAGCTCAAATTTTAAGTCACAATGCAACGCAATTTTCTAAATATTTTTTATATCAAGCAAAGCAAGAAAATAAAGAATGTTTAGACAATATATATTTTAATTACACAAAAGCTTTGATTAAAATAAAATATTTTTATCCTATTGCACAATGTGTTAATTTTAAATTTTCCAACTTCAATCCCGATGCAAATTTAAGCAAAGATGGTGTTATTATAGCCCACATTAGCATTGCTTTAAATCGTGATAAAAATGTCAATGATGAAATTTTACTCACAAAAAGCATTATTATTTATCCCAAAGAAAATTTTTGGAATTTAAAAAATTAAACCAAAGTCTTAGCGAGCTTAACACAGTCTAAAAGACTTTGATTTGCGCATATATAAAGATTTTTAAAATTTAAAAGCTTCTTTGCTGTGCTTTGCCCTATAACTACAACCTTATCTTCTTCTTTTAAGCTATAAAATTTTAAAAAATTTTCTACACTTAAAGGAGAGGTGAATATAAAAATAGCAGGATAGATAAGCTTTTTGTCGCCTTTTTTAAAAACATTTTCATAAACAATCATTTCATCTAAATCCACACCTACATTTTTAAGATCCAAATTTAAAGTTGAAACAATATTTTTAGCCCTTAAATACAAACATTTTTGCATTTTTAACTCCTCTTTAAATTCAAGAAAAAGATCTTTTCCATAAGCCTTTGATGGAATTTTAATCTTTTTAAAACCTAAATTTTTAGCGTATTGAGCTGTACTTTGTCCCACAGCGTATAAATTGAGTTTGAAATTTAAAGTGATTTTTGCATGTTGTAAAGCTTTTAAAGCATTTTTTGAAGTGCAGATTAAAGCATCATACAAACTCAAATCCACACTAAAATCATAAAAAACAATCTCATTTAAAATAAGATTTTCCACCCCTTCAAAAGGAGTTTCATTTAAGAGATAAATTTTCATAGATTTTACGCTTTAGCTCTTTAGCTGCCAAAAAAGCATCTTTAGCATCCATGATCGCCCTAACCACAGCCACACCGCTTAAATTTATACCCTTTAACTCAACAAGTGCTTCTTTGTCAATCCCACCTATGGCTACAACCCCTATAGGGCTTTTATCACAAATTTGACTTAAAAGCTCAAGGCTTAAAAGCGAACTTTCTTTAGTAGGCGTTGCCTTAATAGCTCCACAACCTAGATAATTTACTCCTTGTATAAACTCAAGTTGTTCTAACTTTTTAAGACTTAAGCCTATGATTTTTTCATCTCCTAAAAGCTTTCTAGCTAATTTTGCTTCTAAATCTTCCTGTCCTAAATGCACCCCATCAGCATCTAAGGCTAAAGCTATATCCACCCTATCGTTAATCAAAAAAGGTATTTTATAAGACTTGCAAAGTTTTTGCACCTTTAAGCCTAGTTTATAAAATTCTCTTGCATTAAGCTCTTTTTCACGAAGTTGTATGATACTTACTCCGCCTTTTATAGCATTTTCTAAAGTATTTAAAAAACACTCCTCGCTTTTATTTCCCTTAGTAGCAACCAAATAAAGGCTAAGATCTAATTTATTTTTCATCTAGAAACTTGAAAAAATGATTTGTAGGACCACAACCTTTTCCAAGATTAAGTGAATAATAAATCGCATTTCTTACATACTCTTTAGCTTCACTAACAGCGTGAAATAAATCCTTGCCTTTAGCTAAATTACTAGCAATAGCCGAAGAAAGCGTACAACCTGTACCGTGAGTATTTTTAGTTTCTATGCGTTCGCCTTTTAAAATATAAATTTCTTTTCCATTATAAAGCACATCATTGGCATTTGCTTCACTATGTCCGCCTTTAAGTAAAACTGCCTTAGCCCCCAAGCTGCATAAATGCTTAGCTGCTTTTATCATCTGCTCTTCATTAGCGATCTTAAAACCACATAAAAACTCTGCTTCAGGAATATTAGGAGTAAGAATGTCTGCAAATTTTATTATAGTTTGTTTGAAAAAATCACAATTTTCTTGCGGCATTAAAGCATAGCCATTTTTGGCAAACATTACAGGATCAATAACTACATTTTGAGGTTTAAACTCGCTTAAATTTTTAGCTACACAGCTCATTAATTCACAAGAACCTATTATTCCGATTTTAGTTGCCTTTGGCACTATATCTTCAAACACGGCAAGCATTTGTTCATCCACGCTTTGAGTAGGTATATCGTGTACAGAAATCACCCTTGCGGTATTTTCAGCTACCACACTTAAAACCACACTCATACCAAAAAGATTGTGTGCACTAAAGGTTTTAAGATCGGCTTGTATCCCTGCTCCACCACTACAATCACTCCCTGCTATAGTTAAAACAGGTATAAGTTCACTTCCTTTTGCTTTCATAAATCTTCCTTTAAAATTTTGATCCATTCTTCACCCTTAGGGCTTAATTTTTGTCCTTTAAAACTCTGTTTTGCAAAAGCTACAATCAAAGCATGAAAAATTTGATAAAGTTCGTAAAGTTCGCATTTTTTTCCTAAAATTTTATACAAATTTTCTTGCTCACTCTCTATGTCACTTTGAAAAAATTCTCTTAATTCTTCATAATTTTCAAACTCATAACCTAAGTAAAAAGCCAAACGCAAACTATAATTATCTACAACCAAAATCTCTCTTTTGCAAAGATAGTTTAAAATACTATCAACGCTTTCAAAACCTAAACCTTTGATATTTAAAAGCCATTCTCTGCTTGCATTTGTTTTAAAATTTTCTAAATTTTCATAAGTGTTTATGATACTTTCTACCAAACCTTTTAAACGCTTAGTTTTGGTATTATAAAATCCGCTAGGCTTAATTAAAGTTGCAAGTTCTAAATTGGATAAAGTATTGATTTGTTCTAAGCTTGCAATATTTTCTTTTTTTAAATTTTCTAAAGCTTTTAAGACATTTTTCCAATTTGTATTTTGAGTTAAAACGACAGAAATTAAAAGCTCAAATTCACTCAATCCTTGATTTTCAAGCCAATCAAAATCATGATAATTTAAATCCAAATTTAAAAGCTTGGTAAAAATTTGTGCTCCAGTCATTTAAAATTCTCCTTAAAAGCTAAATAAAATTGCTTTGCGGTACGACCACTTCTACTTGCTCTTAGAGTAGCAAATTCTTTAGCTTTAGCGTACAAAAGCTCTTTATCACAAGAATAATCTTTAAAATAAAAATCTATCATCTTTAAATACTCTTCTAAATTTCCCTGATAAAAACTTAACCACAAACCAAATCTATCACTCAAACTTAATCTTTCTTCAGCAGCATCGCTTAAATGAAGTTCTGTATGTGTGATTTGCGTATCAAGATTATCAGTAATGCTTTCACTTAATAAATGCCTACGATTTGAACTCGCATAAATAATTACATTATTTGGGGCTTTTTCTATGCTTCCCTCAAGTAAAGGTTTTAAAAATTTATAACTATCATCTCCCTTTTCAAAAGAAAAATCATCACAAAAAAGTATGAATTTAAAATTTTCTAATCTGATTTCATCGATGATATCTGCTAAGGCAAATAAATCTTCTTTATTTAATTCGACAAGTCTTAAGCCCTGTTCTTTAAATTCATTAAATATAGCTTTAATTAAACTTGATTTTCCAGTGCCCTTAGATCCCCATAAAAGTGCGTGATTTGCTCCCTTATCTTGAATGAAATTTAAAGTATTTTCATAAAGTGCTTTTTTTTGACTTTCCATACCTACTAAATCTTTTAAAGCAATAGGATCGATTTCAAAAATAGGCTTTAAATAATCTTTTCTTGCTCTATAAATTGCTGCATAAGTTTTATTCCAATCCATTTTAAGCCTTTCTTAAATGCGTTAAAATTGCCTCTAAAATATCATCATCATCTTTGCTTTTTGCCTTGATGAGTTCTTTTTCATCATTTAAAGCAGTAAATTGAATATTTTGCTCATAGTTACTAATGCTTTTAAATTTATTTAAAGCTAAAATTTTAATAGTAATCAAAGATAAAAATTGCTTAGTATAAATGTCAAGTTTTCCAAAGCGATCTTCAATTTCACCTTCAATCTCATAAACCTCATAAACTTGCTCACACTTGCTAAGTCTTCTATAAAGTTCTAATCTTAAGCGATCTTCGCTGATAAGCTCACTATTTAAAAAGGCATTAACATTGAGTTTTAAATCAAGTTTATTTTCTTTTTGATCCACTTCATTTTTACTTAAAGCATTAAGTTCATCTTCTAACATTTTAAGATATAAACTATATCCAATTTGCTCGATACGTCCACTTTGATCCACGCCTAATAAATTTCCACCGCCACGAATTTCAAGATCATGATAAGCCAAAACAGAACCTGCGCCTAAAAAAGAATTACTTTCTAAAGAAACTAGACGCTTTAAAGCATCTTTTGTGATAGCATTTTTATCTTCGATTAAAAAATAACAATAACCTTGCTTATCACTTCTTCCTACACGTCCACGCAATTGATGCAAATCAGCCATGCCAAAACGATCGCTTTTTTCTACTATGATAGTATTTGCATTTGGTAAATCAATCCCACTTTCTACGATAGAGGTACTTAAAAGCAAATCATATTCTTTGTTTTCAAATTTCAACATTTCTTCTTCTTGTACCTTAGCATCGATTTTAGAATGTAAAATCAAAATACGCAAAGTAGAAAAAAGTTCTAATAAATGTTTTTTGCATTGCTCTATACTTGCAATATGATTATGAATATAAAAAATTTGCCCACCACGTCTTAACTCTCTTGCTATAGCTTCTTTTAAAAGTGCGTCATCATTTTCTTTGACAAAAGTTCTTACATCCATTCTATCTTCTGGTGGAATTTGCAAAACACTATAAGATTTTATAGAACTTAAAGCTTGATTTAAGCTTCTTGGTATAGGGGTTGCTGACATGGATAAAATATGTGAATTTTGAGTGATTTCTTTAAGCTTTTCTTTTTGCTTCACTCCAAATTTATGCTCTTCATCAATAATAACAAGGGCTAAATTTTCACATTCTACACTTAAAAGTGCATGAGTTCCTACAACTACACAAGCTTTATTTTCTTTTAAATTTTGTAAAACTTGTTTTTTTTCTGCACTACTTGTAAAGCGATCCAGTTTAAAAACCTTTATATCAAAAGGATCAAAACGCTTTTTTAAGGTTTTATAATGCTGATGAGAAAGCAAAGTCGTAGGCGCAAATAAAAATGCGCAAAATCCACTTTTAACTACTGGATAAATAGCATTCATAGCGACTTCTGTTTTTCCAAAACCCACATCACCGCTTAAAAGCCTATCCATGACTTTTCCACTTTGAAAATCTTGCAAAATTTCATGACAAGCTTTATCTTGATCGCTTGTATAAATAAAACCCGCACTAGCTATAAAATCAGTCTGTCTATTTAAATCCACTGTAATTTTTTTTGCTTGCACCAAAGATCTTTTAGCCGCCATAATAACAATTTCAGAAGCTATGGCTAAAAGTTTAGTCTTTAATTTTTCTTTAAGTTTAATAAAGCTTGTTTTACCTAGTTTATCTAAGCTTGGAATAGATCCACTCACGCCCAAATATTTATCAATCAAATAAAGATTTTCCACTGGTAATAAAAGCTTATCAGAATTTTGATACTCTATAGCAACAAACTCTTTTTTTGCTCCGCTTATCACTATCATCTCAAGACCTAAAAATTTACCTACCCCATAATCTTCGTGTACTATATAATCCCCATTTTTAAGCTCATCTATAATCAAACTAGCTTTTTTTCTTGTTTTTTGTTTTTCTTTTTGATTTAAAGAAATAATTAGCTCTTCAGGACTAATAAGATTAAGCCTTAAATCACTTTTTACAAAATGGATATTTTGAGTATCTTCAAGCTCTAAAGCTTTAAATAAAGCTTCGTTTTTAGCTAAAAGTATGATTTTTTTATTTTTATGAAATTCAAAAAAATCTTTATTGTAAGAACTTTGCAATTCTTTAAATTTTTTAGCTTGAGGTAAAATTTTTGCATTCACAAAACTTATATCTTTTTCATATTCATTAATATCAAACTTTTCACAAGCTAAAAAATCAAGTTCTAAATAATCAAAAAAATCATCAATACACCAAAAGCCTAAAGAATTGATATCATGTATTAAAGTATCGCTTTGAAAATCTTCTAATTTGTCCTTAAAAATTTCATAATTTTCTTTGTCAAAATATTTTAAAAAAGGACAAATTTCAAAATGTTCTAGTTCGTTAGGAATAGACTTTTGACTTTGCAAATCAAAATATCTTATACTTTCAATCTCTTCGCCAAAAAGTAAAATTCTAATAGGATTTTCTTCATTGATACAAAAAATATCAATAATATCCGCACGAATTGAAATTTCACCTTTATCCTGAACTATATCTACAAATTCGTATCCCAATCTTGAAATTTCATCTTCAAAACATTTCAAATCAAAATTTTGTTTTTTATCGATATGATAATTTTGTAAATGTTTTTTTGAAGGAAGTTTTTTTAAAACAGTATTTAAAGGAGAAATAAGGATTTTTTTTTCTTCTTCTTTATGATAAGCATTTAAAATCTTACAAAGATCAAAAAGTTCTTTAGAAAAAGCCCTTAAATCATCTCCAAACTGCGCTCTAAAATCAGGTAAAACAAAGGTTTTTAAACCCTTAAATCGTGAAACTTGAGCGAGTAAATCTGCTTGTTTTTCATCTTTACAAAGAAAAAGTTCACAAATTTTTGGATTTTGTAAGTATTCATAAAATGAAGCTTGCATTATTCTTCGTTGTTATTTTCAATAAGTTTGATAGTATCTTCTTTAATTTTACTAGTTCCATTAAAGCGACCGCCATTTTCTATAGAAATTTTTTGCGTTGAAATATCACCATTAACAACTCCGCCCGCTAAAATTTCTAAACTATTAGCCTCAAGTTGCCCTTCAAAACACCCATTTACTACAATTTTATCTGCTTGTAATTCACCTTTTAAATTTCCATTTTTTCCGATAACCACAATGCTTTCAGAATGAATAATGCCACTTAACTCTCCATCAACATGGAGCATAGAAGCAAAATAAAATTTACCCTCAATTCTCGCACCTGAAGAAATTACTGTTGTTTCTGAGCTAGAGCTGGATGTTGGGCTGATACCGCCTTTATTAAAGATTGCCATGGAACTCTCCTTTCTTGATTAAAAAAATCATTCATATTTTTTCTTTGCAAATTTAAAAAATACAAAGGTTCTAAAGTTTTATTAATAAACCTTACCTCATAGTGCAAATGCGGCCCCGTAGAAAGACCTGTATTGCCACTATAACCTATCAACTGCCCTTTATTAACAAATTGACCTGCTTTGACCACTTCTTTGCGCATCATATGAGCAAATACTGTTTTAAAACCAAAATTATGCAATAAAATTACATTATAGCCATAGCCATTATCACTATAACCTGAAAATTCCACTACTCCACTTGCTGGTGCATAAATAGGGGTACCAATTTCTGCTCTTAAATCAATACCAGGATGAAATTCCCTTCTTTTTAAAAGCGGATGCTCTCTCCAGCCAAAATTTCCTGTAATGCCTTTATTTTCAATAGGCCATCCATTAGGAATTTGTCCCAAAATTCCAAGTTGCTGCTCATTGGTAAGCTGAAGATTATCAAGTCTTGCACTAATTGTAAGATTATTTTCTACTTCTAAGCCCAAAGCCTCTTCAAAAGAAGCTATTTTATCTTCTATAGCTGCATACTGCTGAGTTTTTTCTTCTATGCTTTTTTGCATTTGCGAATTAGATAATTCCAATTCTTTGCTTTTTTTCAAAAGCTCCTCACGCTTTTCACTGATATCGCTAAGTTTGCTATCGAGATATTTGATATAAAAACCACTAAAAACTAAAAATAAAACAATAAAAGCAATAGTATAAAAAACTATTTTTTTGATTATTTGATTTAAATAAAAATGTCTTGAACCGTTAATATCTGTAATGGTAATAGTGAATTTATTTTTTACCACACCACTCCTTTAAAAAATTTTCTACCAGCATAAAAGAACCAAAAACTAGATTTTTTTTATTCTCTTCTAATTTTACAAATTCTTTGCATTGTATACCTAGCTTTGATGCAATACTATAAATTTCATCATCGGCCAGCTTTCGTTCTGCACTTTTATATTTATATATTTGTATTGTATCAATAATAGGCTTTAATGTATTTAAAATTTGAAAAATATCCTTATCCAAATAAGCATTATAAATAAGATTTATTTTTTCTCCTTGAAATTTATCAAGCATAGCCTTAGCAGCCATGGGATTATGACCCACATCAACAAAAAAATTTGGAGAAATTTCTTGGCATCTTCCTTGTAAATTTAACTCTTGTAACTTTTTTAAAGCTTCTAAGGTTTTTTCTTGTGAAGTTAAAATTTCACAAGCCTTTAATGCAAGCTTTAAATTATGCTTTAAAAAACAAGGTAAAACAAACTTTTCACAATAAATCTCAAATTTTTCTTTCAAAAAAGGATTTAAGGAAGAAACTTGCAAATTAGCTTTTTTTAAAAAAGCAATTTTTTTTGCTAAATTTAAAACATTTTGCTCTTGCTCATCACTTATAAGTGCTATAGGCGCCATAACTTTAAGCTTGGTTCTTGCAATATCTTCTAAAGAATTGCCCAAAATTTGAATATGGTCAAATCCAATTCTTGTAAAAATATTCATTCTTCTTTCAAAAACAGAAGTAGCATCATATTCTCCACCCACTCCTGCTTCTAAAACAATAAAATCACATTTTTGAAATAAAATCATAGCTAAAAAAGTAGCATATTCGAAATAACTTAATTTTTGCAAGTCTTGTTTAAAAATTTCTTCAAGTCTTATATGAGCTTGTTCTAATTCTTCATCATTTGCAATCTTACCATCAAGATAAAATCTTTCATTAAAACTGAAAATGTGCGGACTAGTATAATGCCCTATTTTATAATTTAAATTTTCTAAAAGTTGGGTTAAATATCTACCCGTGCTACCTTTACCATTTGTGCCTATAAGTTGAATTATGGGAATATTTTTAAAATATTTCTTATATTTTTCATACATTCTAAACATCAAAAAACGATCAATTTTATCGTAATTTATACTTTTTTGAGCTAAAAAATTCTCAACTTTCATTATATTGTTCATTAACCGCTGCAATTTGCTTTATTAACTCATCTAAAATATTAATACTTGGCTTACTTTGCTTATCAAGATAAGCCACGTGAATTTTAGGAGTTATAATATCTTGCTTATAAATAAATCTAAAATTTTCTATAGTTTTAAGATTTGTATTTACAAGCTGTGTAATTTCATCTTTGCTTTTTCCTGGCGAAACAATCAAATAACTCTTTTCATCTATCATCCACAGTTCATCAAATTCGCTACAAGAATCTTTTAAAATTTTTTTAAATCGAACAAAAATTTCATTCAAACTTCCCATACCGTATTTTTCCATAATGAAACGGTAATTTACTATAGAAAATAAAGCTAAAGAATAATTAACTTTATACTTATTAAAATTTTCATCCATTTTATCAAGCTCTTTAAGAACACTCCAAGCCTCTCTCTCTTCTAAGCTTTGCGTGAATTCAATTTGATTATTTAAAGATGTAATTTTTTCTCCAAGTTGTTTAAATTTTAGTTTTAAATCCTCAAAACTAAGTTTTACTTCCCCATTTTCATCTGGTTTTAAAGTATTGATAAAATCCATATTTTTTTCATTCGATTTATTAAGTAAGACAAGCAATTCATAGATTTTTTTTAGATTATCATTAAAAAAATTTAAATTTTTTTGGACATACATATTATCAACCATTATACGATGATTTATAAATTCCATTAGTTCATTTTTAAAATTTTCTTCGCCTATTACAAAAGGCTTTTGTGTTAAATTTTGTATAAAACCTTGAATTTTTAAATCTTCTACCAATGAAGGATTTAAACCCAAGCATAATAATTCACTAAAGTGCTCATAACTACGCTCTTCAAGTTTAACTAAGAGTTTTTTAATCACGCTATCATAATCATCATATTTACTAATACCATATTTGCGAGCTTGTTCTTCTAAGTCATTTTCATCGTAATTTCTTTCAAGCTCTTTCCATTTTTTAGTAAGCAAGTAAATACTTTCACTATCCATAGTTTTAGAAATTCTAATCGAAGTCACCTTAGCCAAATCTCTTATCTTTTTATCCTTACTTATTTGCAAAGTTTTAGATATGGTATATAAAAAATCAAAAAATTCACTAAATTGTTTTCCGCTTTGTCTATTTAAAACAGAAATTAAAAAACTAATTAGTTCTTCTAAACTTCTTATAGTTTTAGAATTTAATTCTTGTTGATAAATCGGTAAAAGCAAGGTTTTGTATTTATCAAGTTTAGCCTTATTTGAACTTGTAATACCATATTTTAAAGATAATTCTTCAAAAATTTCCGTATAATTTTCAGGAGTTGGTTTTAGTTTTCTTTCTTTTAATGCAATTAAAGTTTGCTTTGCTATTTCATTAGTATTTGGAATCACGTTTTTGCCCTTTAATAGCAATTACGGAAATAAACTCATCAAATGCCTCGCTTGAAGCTGCTCGAATAGCCTCATACCTTGCAGAATCACTAATAATACTATTTGGAGAAATTTCAAAATTATAACTTCCACTTGTACTAAAAGCCTGACTTGAACCATCTTTAAAGACAACATTAAAATCTAAATTTAATTTAGCTTTATAACTAATAACATAGCCATTTTTATCATAAGCTAAAGGAATAAATTCTAAATTATTCATTTTAACATTGATTACATCATCAGCTTCATGTTTTAAAGCAAGTTTACGCCCTAATTTTGAAATTACCATTTCTTTTAAAGTATCGGCAACATAGATACTATTTTTTGGGTCTTGTTGACTTAATTCAACATTAACATAAACCTTCTCATCGAAAATATTATTAGCGATTTTTGATGTAGGAACATATCCACAAGCACCTAAAAATAAACCTATACAAAAAATTAAAATCTTTTTCATTTAATCACTAGATTAACTAGCTTTCCTTCCACATAAATTTCTTTAACTATACTCTTACCTTCAAGCCATTTAGCAGTATTTTCTTTTGCAAAAGCTAAAATTTCTTCTTTACTCGCACTACTTGAAATTTCAAATTCAGCCCTTTTTTTACCATTAATACTTACAGCTAAATTTAAAGTATCTTTTACAAAAACCTCTTCCTTAAGTTCTAATTTTTTGAAATTTTTACATTTAAAAAGCTCCTCGCTAAGCTCAAAACAAACATGAGGAATAATAGGCTCTAAAATATTTAAAATAATATAAAAAGCCTCTTGCTCCAAAGCTTCATTTTTACAAAGCGCTAAAGCATTTAAAGCTTCCATGCAAGCTGCAATTAAAGTATTAAAAGCAAAACTTTGATGATAAACTTCAAAAGATTTTTTCAAAGCTTCATATACCTTTAATCTTGCATATTTTTCTTCTTTATTTAAATTTTCTTGTTTTAATTCTACAAGCTCACCTTTTTTAACATTTTGCGCCCTATCATAGAGTTTACAAATAAATCTATAAGCCCCTTCAACCGCATCATCATTCCATTCAAGCTCTTTAGCCGGAGGCGCAGCAAAAAGTATAAAAAGTCTTGCGGTATCAGCACCGTATTTTTCTATAATCTCATCAGGATCTACAACATTGCCTTTTGATTTTGACATTTTAGCTCCATCTTTTAACACCATACCCTGAGTTAAAAGTCTATCAAAAGGTTCATTTTGTGTTAAATAACCCAAGTCTCTTAAAACTTTTTGGAAAAATCTCGCATAAAGCAAATGCAAGATTGCATGTTCAATACCACCTATATATTGATCCACACTCATCCAATACTTTACACTTTTTTCATCTAAAGCTTTTTCCTGCCAAGTTTTCTCATCACTTGCGAAACGTGCAAAATACCAAGAACTTTCAAAAAAAGTATCTAAAGTATCACTTTCTTTTTGAGCCTCTTTGCCACATTTGGGACAAATACAATTTTTCCAAGTTGGATGTTTATCAAGTGGATTACCCTCACCTGTAATTTGCACATCTTCAGGTAGGGTAATAGGTAAATTTTCTAGTTTTTGAGGCACTATACCACAAATTTGACATTTAATCATAGGAATAGGCGCACCCCAATATCTTTGGCGTGAAACACCCCAATCACGAATTTTAAAATTTACAACCCTTTTTCCTATATTTTTAGCTTCAAACTGAGAAATAATTTTTAATCTTGCCTCATTACAATCAAGATTATCAAATTCTTGACTATGGATTAACTTTCCTGATTTTTGCGTATAAGGTAAATTTTCTTGAGTTTGAATAACTTGTTTGATAGCAAGATTATATTTTGTTGCAAATTCAAAATCTCTTTCATCATGAGCTGGAACAGCCATAACCGCTCCACTACCATAATCAGCCAAGACAAAATTAGCCACCCATAAAGGAATTTTTTCTCCGCTTAAAGGATGAATAGCATAAATTCCTAAAAAATAGCCTTCTTTTTCAGAACTTTGTCTTTCTCTTGGACTTTGATTTTGAATAGCTTTGATTTTATTTAATACATCTTGATTTAATAAATTTTGTGAAAGCAAATTTTGAACAATCTTATGTTCTGGAGCTAAAGCGATATACGAAACTCCATAAATTGTATCTGCTCTTGTAGTAAAAACTTCTAAAGAACTTTCTTTGGTTTTTTGCTTGCTTTCTTCGTCTAAATTTAAAGAAAATTCCAAACCTTCGCTTTTACCAATCCAATTTTCTTGCATAGTTAAAACTTGATTAGGCCATTTATCTTTTAATTCTTCTAAATCTTTTAAAAGTTCCTCAGCATAAGCAGTAATTTTTACATAATAACCTGGCATTTTTTTCTGCACTACTTCATGACCACAACGCCAACATTTTCCGTCTTCAACTTGCTCATTAGCCAAAACCGTTTGATCTTGTTCACACCAATTTACATTTGCTTCTTTAGTGTAAATCAAACCTTTTTCAAACATCTTAATAAAAAATTCTTGCTCAAATTTTGTATAAAGTGGATCTGAAGTAGCAAGCATTCTTTTTTTAGAAAAAGAAAAACCTAAAGAAAAAAGTTCTTTTTTCATATAAGCTATATTTTCATAAGTCCATGACTTAGGATGAATTTTATGTTTAATAGCTGCATTTTCAGCAGGCATACCAAAACTATCAAAACCTATAGGATGTAAAACATTAAAACCTATCTTGCGATAATATCTTGCTAAAACATCACCTATAGTATAATTTCTTACATGCCCCATGTGAATGCGTCCGCTAGGATAAGGAAACATCGATAAAATATATTTTTTAGGCAAATTTAAATCATCTTTTGGCTCAAAATATTCATTTTCATCCCAAATTTTTTGCCATTTTTTTTCTATTAAACTTGCTTCATAAGCCATAAATTCTCCTTACACTGTTCCTTTTTCATACATTGCACGATTGCGTTCTTTATCTTGTTTTCTTTTTGCTTTTTCAATTTCTTTATTTCTAAACTCAAGCACACTAAATTTAAACCATAATAATGTCGGACTTGCAACAAAGATAGAGCTTAAAGTTCCCGCTATAATACCTACAATTAAAGCCAAAGAAAATCCTTGTATCATTTCCCCGCCAAAGAAATAAAGTATCACAACGGTTGCTAAAGTCAACCCTGAAGTTAAAACCGTTCTTGATAAAGTTGCTGAAACACTTTCATTGATAATAGGTGCAAGTTCGGTTTTTTTACTTGTTTTAATGCCTTCTCTGATTCTATCAAAAATAATAATTGTATCATTCAAAGAGTACCCAAGCACAGTTAAAACAGCAGCCAAAGTATCTAGATTGACATCAATTTTAAATAAAGAAATTGCCCCTAAAGTAATCACAACATCATGAATTTCACTGATTATAGCCGCAAGAGCAAAACGCCACTCAAAACGCAACGCTATATAAATTAAAATTGCTATCAAAGATACAGCTATAGCCATAAGTCCTTTATTTCTAAGTTCATCACCTACTTTTGGACCTACCACATCAGCACGACGCACTTCAAATTTTCCCGTATCCTTTAAAAGAGTGCTTATATGCTCGCCTATATCATTGCTTACATTATCATTACTTCCTAAAAAGCGTATGGTTACTTCTTCATTACTTCCAAATTCAGTTACAGATAAATTTTGAAAAGTTCCTTGTTTTTCTAAAATTTCTCGAATTTGTGTTATAGGAGCTGCATTTTCATATTTAAGCTGAACTAAAGTTCCTCCGCTAAAATCAATGCCATATTGCAAACCCCTATCCCAAAGCAAATAAATAGAACCAAAAAACAAAATAAAAGAAAGAGAAATAGCAGCAAAACGCATTCTCATAAAATCATAAATTTTCTTTTCGCTAAAAAACTGCATTATCTTCTCCTATAGCCAAACCAAAATCTTGCATTATTACTTTTTTCTATGCGTTGCATAAAATAATCAAACATTCCATGAGTTCCCAAAATAGCTGTAATCATAGAAACAACGATACCAATTCCCAAAGTCACAGCAAAACCTTTAACTGCTCCTGTTCCATAAGCATAAAGTGCTACCGAAGTAACCAAAGAAGTGATATTTGAATCTATAATCGCACTCATAGCATTTTTATAACCTTGTTCTATACTAACTCTTATATTTACTCCATCTCGCAAGAGTTCTCGTATACGCTCATTGATAATCACATTTGCATCTACTGCCATACCCACAGTTAAAACAAGTCCTGCCATCCCTGGTAAAGTTAAAGTTGCTCCAAACATAGCCATAACGGCAACTACTACCAAAACATTAACTAGCATTGCAATATTTGCAAAAATTCCTGCCACACCGTAATACATCATCATAAATACTACAATAAAAACCGATGCACCGATTAAGGCTATCATACTCATTTTAATACTATCAGCACCTAAAGATGGTCCTATGCTTCTTTGTTCAAGTAATTTTACAGGCGCAAGCAAAGCTCCACTTCTTAAAGCTACCGCCACATCGCGTGCTTCTTCTTGAGTAAAAGCTCCACTGATTTGCCCACTACCTCCGCCTATGCGTTCATTGATAGATGGAGCAGAATATACTTTATTATCAAGTACAATAGCAAGACGCTTTCCAACATTTGCTCCTGTATAATCAGCAAATTTTTTAGAACCCTCGGCATTTAAAGTAAAATTAATCACAGGATAATTACTCTTATCGCTAAGTCCTACTCTAGCATCAGTAAGCATAGATCCATCTAAAATAGGTATACTTTTTAAGGTATATTTTAAATTTGGATTTCTAGAATCAGGCACTAAAATCAGTCCATAACTCGCAGCCTCAGCATCGCTCATTGTAGAAGCTTGACCCATTTTAGAATCATCAACTTCCATAAGTTGCAAATGTGCTGCTTTTGTGATGCGTTTTTTTGCTCTTAGTTCATCTTCTTTGGTTTTAATCCCTGCAAGTTCAACCAAAATCTTATCATCACCTTGTTTAGCAACTGTTGGCTCTGCTAAACCAAATTGATCAAGCCTATTTCTTATGGTTTCAACTGCTTGCAAAAGTGCAAAATTTTCTATATTTTTTACTTCTTCTGAGGTAAAAGAAATTTTATAGTGCATATTTTCACTTTGTATATTAATTCCTTTTATTTCTTTAAGCAAATTTTCAACTTTTGCAATATCTGCATTATCAAGCAAAGTAAATTCTAAAATATCATCATGGGTATTTAAGCCATCATTTAAAATATTTTCTTTATTAAAAGAATAACTCAATGAAGATGCAATTGATTTTATTTTAGATTTTACAGCTTCTTCATTATCTACACCTAAGAGCATATAAAGCCCACCTTGCAAATCAAGCCCTAAATTAATCTTCGCACCACGTTCTGACTGCAAAAAAGAAGGGAGTGAAAAAGCCACTCCAAAAATAAATACCGCTATAAAAATAATCAAGCGATAATTGATTTTAGAATTACGCATCAATTTTCTTTGCTATAAATTCTCTTGAAATTTTTGCAGTAACATTGTCTTCATTAAGCTTAACTTTGATAAAATCCTCCTCTGGTTTTACGACTTCACAAATAAGTCCGCCATTAGTGATGATTTTATCTCCTTTTTGCAAAGACTCAAGCATTTGTTTATGTGCTTTTGCTTGTTTTTGTTGCGGTCTGATCACCAAGAAATAAAAAATTGCAAATAACACTACAAGAGGTAACAATGAAGTTAAAATTGAATTTTCTGCCATATTTTTCCTTTATTCCAAAAAAATTAAACACTAATTCTATCATTTTTAAAATAATAAAAGTCTTTTTTATTGCAATTTTACTTTCAAATTCTATTTATCTATCATTTTTTGAAAATATTTTTACACAAACTATTAGCCCATTTTTAGCTATTTGGGGGTTAGTTTTACTTCTAAAAAGTAAAAATTCTAAACAATATTTTTGGATAGGTTTTTTTGTAGGGATTCTTTGGTTTTGGTGGATTGGTTTATCTTCAATTTATTTTAATCTAAACTATTTAGTACCAATTATACCAATTATCATTGGTTTTATTTATGGACTACTTTTTAGATTATGTTATTTATTAAAATTTGATTTTTTAAGGCTTTGTGGAATTTTTTGCATAAGTTTTATCCATCCTTTAGGATTTGATTGGCTTAATTGGGGAATTTTTACAGTTTATGGTTTTTTTGACCCAAGTTATCGTGGTATTATTTGCATATTTTTAATAGCATATTTCATCTATGAGGGTTATATATCAAGATATTATAAAATAGCGATTGTTCTTATTTTATTCTTTAGTGGATTTCAATATAATGAAAAACAAGCTCAAACTCTTAATTTAAACTACAAACTCATCAATACTAATATCTCTCAAAATCAAAAATTTTTACAAGAAAATTTAAAATCAAATTCTGATATCTTAATTCAAGATATACTTCAAGCTATAAATGAAAAAAAAGAACTTGTAATCTTGCCTGAAACCGCTTTTGCTTTTGATTTAAAAAATACCAAATATGAGCTCATGCTTAAAGAATTATCTTATAAAATCACCATTATTACAGGAGCATTTCATGTTGAAAAAGAGCATACTTACAATAGCACTTATATCTTTAAAAAAGGCAATGTCTATATTTTAAATAAGCATTTTTTAGTTCCCTTTGGTGAAGAAATTCCATTTTTTAAAGACTTAACAAAAAAATATTTTCTCAAAAATATTGAAGAATTTTCCAAAGGTCCTATACAAAGCAAATATAAATTAGATAATCAAATTATCACAAATGCAATTTGTTATGAAGCTACCAAAGAACAAAACTATCAAAATTCACAAATTATTATAGCCCTAAGCAACAATGCTTGGTTTAATAATAGTAGCGAATACAAACTCCAGCAACTCTTAATGAAATTTTATGCAAGTAAATATGGGGTTAGTGTTTATCATGCTACAAATGGCAAAGAGAATATAGTTATACTCCCTAAAAAGCTTTTGAGCAAAGATTGGAAAAATTTATCCAAAGAAATATTTAATGATAAAAAATAATATTAAAATTTTAATTTTAAAGTAATTTAAGTTATTTTATATTATAATTCTGTCAAACAATATTTTGACTTAGAGGGGTTTTTACCCCAAAGCTAAATTAATTTAGCTTCCTTCCTAACTTTTATATTTATGAGGGATATTGAAAAATATCCCTCTAAGTCAAAAATTAATATAACTTTATTAATTCTTTATAATTATACAAGCCTTGTTTAAGCTTGTATAATATTGTTAATTTTTTAAAGTAGCTTTTTAAACTGTTCTAGAGCATCAAGTTTTTCCCAAGGATAGTCCTTTTGTCCTACTTGCCCACGAGCTGCTACATCCGCATAAAGAAAAGTTTCTTTACTTGGTTTATCCAGATGAAATTTATCACGGATCCAATTTGGCGTTAAAGAGAAATTTTGCATTACAAAATCACTTAAAACATCGTCATTTACACTGGTATTTGTGCCCATACAATCCACGCTTACCGAAGTAGGTTTTGCAACACCTATAGCATAACTAAGTTGAACTATACATTTTTTAGCAAGCCCTGCTGCAACTATGTTTTTAGCTAACCATCTACCTGCATAAAGTCCACTTCTATCAACTTTAGTATAATCTTTGCTCGATTGCGCACCACCACCTATTGGAGAATAACCTCCAAAACTATCTACTATAAGTTTTCTTCCTGTTAAACCACTATCATGTAAAGAAGAATGATTAACATATTTACCAGTTGGATTGATTAAAATTCTAGTCTTATTAGGATCAAAAAGTTCTTTTGGTAAATTACTATCTAAGATAAGTTTCATCACTAAAGATCTTAAATCTTCTATTTTCATACTTTCAACACAAGGTGCAGAAACTACTATAGTATGAATACTTTGCGGTTTGCAATTTTCAAAATTCGCCTTAGTGCCATAATCTATAGTCACTTGAGTTTTAATATCCACTCCAAGTTCATGTGGATTTGCTTTTGCATAAGCATAAACTCTATCACATAGCATTCTTGCATAACTAATAGCTGCTGGCATATATTCCTCAGCTTCACAACTTGCAAAACCAAACATAATGCCTTGATCACCTGCTCCTGTTTCGCCATCTTCTTGATCGACACCTTGGTTGATATCAGGGCTTTGTTCATTTAAAAACACCATAACATCAACCTCATCAGGATGTAAACACTGCTCTTTGCTAAAATGGCCTGCTCCGTCATAACCAATGTTTTTTAAAACATCTTTAACTAAATTATCGTAATCAGCTTTACTAAGTTTGTGATTTGACTTAACTTCGCCTCCTATCACAACCTTATTTCCTGCGACAAAAACCTCACTCGCCACCCTTGAATTTTTGTCATTTTTCAAGAGTATATCCACTATCGTATCAGCGATTATATCAGCGCACTTGTCTGGATGACCTGCACTTACGACTTCTGAAGTGAATAGATACATAAAAAGTCCTTTCATTTAAAATGAACCACAATTGTATCCAAATAAACTTATCAAAGCTTGATAAATTAAAAATTCTCTAAAATTAAGCAAAAGTTAGTTAAAATCAACTTTTGATATAAAAAATATTTAAAAGGTTTTTATGTTTTCTAAAATCATTCAAAGCTACGCTAAAGGCAACCTCATAGTTCAAATTTGCATAGGTATAGCACTAGGAATACTTATAGGCATTAGCTCTAAAGAAATATCTGAAATTGCAAATTTACTTGGAATACTTTTTACAAGTGCCTTAAAAGCTATCGCTCCTATGCTTGTTTTTATTTTAATTTTAACCTCAATTTGCACTAAAGATTTTTCTCAAAGTGGTACTAAGATCAAAAATATTATCATTTTATATATAGTAGGCACCTTTTTTGCTTCAGCTTGTGCAGTTCTTGCTAATTTTTTCTTCCCTGTAAAGCTTGTTTTAGATGGAGTTCAAACTGCTACAAACTCATCTCCAACCCACATGAGTGATATTTTCAAAGATCTTTTATTTAAAATTGTCGATAATCCCATAAATGCTCTTTCAAGCGGAAATTATTTAGGAATTTTAACTTGGGCAATAGCTGGAGGTATAGCATTAAAACACTGTTCTAACGAAGCAAAACAAGTTTTTATAGATATCAATGAAGGGGTTTTAAAAATCGTTAAATTTGTAGTAAAACTTGCCCCTTTTGGAATTTTTGGACTTGTGGCTAATTCTGTAGCACAAACAGGAGCACAAGGTTTGCTAAGTTATGTAAAACTTTTAATTTTACTTGTAGCTACTATGCTTTTTGTTACTTTTGTTATCAATGCCTTAATAGTCTTTTTTTATACAAGAAAAAATCCTTTTCCTTTAATTTTTATCTGCTTAAGGCACAGTGCATTTTTTGCCTTTTTTACAAGAAGTTCAGCGGCAAATATTCCTGTAAATATGGCACTTTGCGCTAAACTTGGCATAGATAAAGAATTTTATGGCATTTCTATACCTTTAGGAGCTACTATCAACATGGCAGGAGCAGCAGTTACTATAGCTATTTTAAGTCTTACTGCAGCCAATACCGTTGGTATAGAAATCAGTCTTTTACAAGCCTTTTTATTAAGCATTATTGCCACCTTTGCAGCTTGTGGGGCTAGCGGAGTTGCAGGCGGATCTTTACTGCTTATACCTTTGGCTTGTTCTTTATTTAATATAGACTATGATATTGCTATGAAGGTAGTTGCCATAGGTTTTATTATAGGAGTTATTCAAGATAGTGTTGAAACTGCTTTAAATAGTTCTACAGATGTTCTTTTTACAGCAATTTGTTCTAAAAATGAATTAAATTACAATATCAAATAAGGTAAAAACATGCGTCATCTCATCACTACAAAGGATTTTAATAAAGTCGAAATTATGGAGCTTTTTAAAGAAGCAAGTGATTTCTTAGATGAAAAACCTAGGACTTTTCTTGAAGGAAAAAGCATCACGACAATTTTTTTTGAAAACTCTACACGCACCCTTTCATCTTTTGAAAGCGCTGCAAGAAGATTAGGTGCTAGGGTTTTACGCCTTGATGTTTCAAGATCAAGCTCTAGCAAAGGAGAAACTCTTTATGATGCTGCTGCTAATTTAGATGCCATGAGTCCTAATGCTATTGTTGTAAGACACGCAAACTCAGGAGTTCCTTTGATATTAGCAAAGCATATGCATTGTCCAGTTGTTAATGGAGGAGATGGAAAACACGCCCATCCTACCCAAGCTTTACTCGATTTGTTTACGATTTATAATCATTTTCAAGGTAATGTTGAAGGTAAGAAAATTTGCATCGTAGGTGATATTAAAAACTCTCGTGTAGCAGCGTCCAATATAGAGCTTTTAAGTAGATTTAATCTTGATATTACCCTAGTAGCTCCACCACATTTTATGCCTAATACCCATCTTAAAAAACATTATAAGCTTGATGAGAATATCATAGCAAATTCAGATATTATCATGAGTCTTAGAACACAAACAGAAAGACATAATAAAACCGTTTATGCTTCACTTAAAGACTATGCAAATGATTTTTGCATTCAAAAAAGCTTAGTAAAGGATAAAAAGCTTATTTTACTACATCCAGGCCCTGTAAATCGCAATATTGACATAAGCGATGAAATGATGAGCAATGAAAGGACTTTAGTTTTAAAACAAGTTAAAAATGGAGTGGCTATTAGAATGGCTGTTCTTAAAAAACTCATACTAGAAAATGAAGGATAAAAAATGTTAGAATGGGATTTAAGTGCTTTATTTCACGATAAAGAAGCATTGCAAAATTTTACACAAGATCAAATCCAACAAAGTTTAAATTTCAAAAAAAACTATGAAAATAAACTTTATACATTAAATACTAATGAGTTTTTGCAAGCTTTAAAAGATTATGAAAATTTAAATCAAGCCCTTGGCAAAATCATGACTTATGCTTATTTGCTTTTTGCTAAAAACACTCAAAATGGTTCTTTTTATGCACAATACGAAGAAGAATGCAAAAAAATAGAAGAAAATTTACTCTTTTTCGAGCTTGAATTTTGCGAGTTAGCTCCTGAGAAAAGTCGAGAATTTACAACTTTTTGCAAAGATTATGATTTTTATCTTTCTAATTTATTGCAAAACAAACGCTATAATCTTAGCAAAAACGAAGAACGCATTATGCTTTATCTTTCCAATACAGGTGCAAATGCTTTTAGTAGACTTTTTGATGAAAGTATGAGTGCTTTAAAAATCCCTTTTGAAGGTAAAAAACTTAGCGAAGAAGAAATTCTAAGCAAAATGTATGATGAAGATAGAAAGATACGCAAAAAAGCTGCTAAAAAATTCAGTAAAGTCTTACAAAAAAATAGCAGACTTTTAAGTTTTATTATCAATATGATAAAAACAGAAAGAAGAAATATAAGCTTATTAAGAGGTTATGAAAATGCTGAAATTTCAAGACATATCAGCAATCAAATTTCACAAAAAAGCGTTGATTCTTTGATAGCAAGTGCGCAAAAACATTTTAACTTAGTATCGCAATTTTACAAAAGAAAAAAACAAATTTTAGGCTATGATGAGCTTAAAGACTATGACAGATATGCACCCATAGGAAAAGAAGCAAGTTTTGATTTTAAAACAAGTAAAAATATTGTTTTAGAGGCATTTCAAGCTTTTTCTCCTCAATTTTATGATATAGCAAAAAATGCTTTTGATCAAGATTGGATTGATGTTTATCCGCAAGAAAATAAACAAGGGGGTGCTTTTTCGCATTCTGCAACTTCTGATGCACATCCTTTTGTTTTATTAAACTACACCAATAAAAGACGCGATCTTTTTACACTTGCACATGAATTAGGACACACTATCCATCAAAAACTTTCTTATAATGTAAGCTATTTAAATCAAAATACACCTTTAACCACCGCAGAAACAGCTTCAGTTTTTGCCGAAATGCTCGTATTTGATTTTATTAAAGATAAGTTAAAAAAAGAAGAACTCTTATCTTTATATGCAAATAAAATCGAAGATATTTTTGCAACTTTTTATAGACAGATTAATTTTACTTGTTTTGAAAGACGCTTACATGCTCAAGAAAATGAACTTAGCACCGAAGAAATCAATAAAATTTGGATGGAAGAATCTCGAAAGATGTTTCAAGACAGCGTAAAACTTACAAAAAATTATGCTTCTTGGTGGAGTTATATTCCTCATTTTATCCATTCTCCTTTCTACTGCTATGCTTATGCTTATGCACAACTTTTAGTTTTAGCTCTTTATGGACTTTACAAAAGTAAAAAATGTGAAAATTTTAAAGAACTTTATATCAAAATGCTTTCTTTAGGCGGAAGTGTGAGTCCAAAAGAACTAGTAGGAATGTTTGGCTTTGATATAGAAGATGAAAATTTTTGGGAAATAGGCATAAAAGAAATTCAAAAACTCATCAATGAATTTATGGAGTTACAATCATGCTAGAAACAATCTTAAAAAATGAAAATTTTATCCATACCATGCAAAAGCATTGCTATGAAGTTATTTCACACCTTATAGAAGAAAATATAGAATTTTCCATAGTTGCAAATACAAATTTCATAGATTTTAACCCTGAACTTCCCAAAGAGCTTGATGTTAAACAAAATCCTTATGCTCTTTTTGCTCTTGGAGGATACACCTTTGAATCCATACAACTAAATAAAGATTTCATTCAATTTCACGCAGGTTTTGGAAATGATGATTTTGATAGTTTTGTAAAGGTTGATTTAGGAGCTATCACGCAAATTCAAATAGAAAATAGCATTTTATTTGTTAATTTTAGCCTTTATAAACGCGAAGATAGTAAAAATTTACAAAAATCTAAAAATATATTTTTAAATAATCCAAAAAATAAAGATATTTTCAAAAAATGAATCTATTTGAAGATTTAAATGATAGTCAAAAACAGGCAGTAAGCCACATTGATGGAGCTATGCTTATCCTAGCGGGTGCAGGTAGTGGAAAAACCAAAACTATCACCACTCGTCTTGCTTATCTTATCGGTGAAGTAGGCATCCCCTCGCATAACACTCTTACTCTTACTTTTACAAATAAAGCAGCTAGTATTATGCGTCATAGAGCATTAAATTTTCTACAAGGCAATCACAATCCTTTGCTTTGCACCTTTCATAAATTTGGACTTTTATTTTTAAAACTCCATTTTGAAAGATTGGAGCGTAAAAATAGTTTTATTGTTATCGATACAGATGATACAAAAAAAATAATTAAAGACTTAATCCATGATAAAAACAAAGATAATGTCTATGATATTATCCAATACATATCTTATTGCAAAAATGAAGGCAAAAGAGTAAGCAATGTCTTTGAAGATTTAAATTTACTAAAAGAACATAATTTTGAAAAATATCAAAATGAATACAAATTTGCCAACTATTACCGTGCCTATGAAGAATACTTATTAAAACAAAATTTTGTAGATTTTGATGATCTTTTATTGCTAAGCAATCTCATTTTAGAAAATGATATAAATTTTGCCAAAGAACAAAGCTTACTTTATAATTACATTACAGTTGATGAGTATCAAGATACTAATACCTTGCAATATAAAATTCTAAAAAATCTATGTTGTATGCATGAAAATATCACAGTTGTTGGTGATGATGATCAAAGTATTTATAGTTGGCGTGGAGCAAAAATTGAAAATATTTTAAATTTTCAAAATGATTTTAAAAATGTTAAACTTGTAAAACTTGAACAAAACTATCGTTCAGTAGGGACTATTTTACAAGCAGCAAATAATCTCATATCTCACAATGAGCAACGACTTGGAAAAACTTTAATCTGCACTAAAGATACTGGGGAAAATATTAAAATATTAAAAAACGAAAACGAAAAAGATGAAGGTTTATATATCGCTCAAGAAGTGAAAAAATTGCTAAATTCTGGAGTAGAAGCTAAAGAGATCGCCATTTTATTTCGAGTTAATGCACTATCAAGAGCAATAGAAGAAGCATTTATGAAGAAACAAATTTCTTATAAACTACTTAGTGGTATGCGTTTTTATGAGAGATTAGAAATAAAAGATTTAATCTCGTATCTTAGACTTATCTTAAATCCAAGCGATGATTTGTCGTTTAAACGTATTATTAATCGCCCCAAAAGATCCATAGGAGAAAAAGCCCTAAAAAATTTAGAAGAATATGCAAAAAAACGTCAAATTTCACTTTTTGATGCCCTATGCGAAAGCGATGGTGGTGTAGGAATTTTAACAACAAAAAAAGCACAAAATGAAGCAAATATTTTTATACAAAATATTCACACTCTAAAAAGCTACGATAATGCAAAAAAGGTTTTTGACAATATAGAAGAATTATTTAAAATTAAAGATTATTTTTCAGAGCAAGATGATGGAGATGAAAGAATCAGAAATCTTGATGAGTTTTATGCTAATCTAAGAGAAAAACTCAAAGAAGATCCCAAAGCTTCTTTAGAAGATCTACTTAGTGAAATTTCTTTATT
Organism: Campylobacter sp. BCW_6468; assembly: GCF_001762865.1. Lineage (NCBI taxonomy): Bacteria > Pseudomonadati > Campylobacterota > Epsilonproteobacteria > Campylobacterales > Campylobacteraceae > Campylobacter > Campylobacter sp. BCW_6468. Next base: position 196,076 of record NZ_MJXQ01000039.1, on the reverse strand, counting down.
AAGCGATCAAGATAATTTAGATGAAGAATGTGTTTGCTTGATGAGCATTCATGCTAGCAAAGGTTTGGAATTTGATTATGTTTTTATAATAGGCTTTGACGAAGGATTTTTTCCTTTAAATAGCGAAGAAAATCTCGAAGAAGAACGCCGTCTTGCTTATGTTGGCATCACTCGCGCCAAGAAATTTCTCACAATAAGTGTTGCAAATTCTCGTTTTTATCATGGTTCAAGAGCAAATATCAATCCTAGTCGCTTCTTAGAAGAAAGTAAATTAATCAATGAAAAATCAAAAAATCAAAATATACAAAAAACTAGTTTTTGCAAAGGAGATCTAGTTAAACATAAAATTTTTGGCATTGGCAGGGTTGTTGAAGTTAATAAAAGCGGAAAAGAGGAAAAGCTTAATATTAATTTTGGTGGTATAATGCGTGTAATCATGGCAAGCTTTGTGGAAAAAGCAGTATGAACAAGATCTTTGCAGCCTTTAAACCAAAGGGTTTGAGTTCTAATGCCTTTTTAAGTACTTTAAAGAAAAAATATAAAAATAAAAAAGCAGGATATTCTGGCACTCTTGATCCTTTCGCCAAAGGGGTTTTAATCGTTGCATTTGGACAATATACAAAACTTTTCCGTTTTTTAAAAAAAACTCCAAAAACCTATAAAGCTACTTTATGGCTTGGAGTTTACTCCTTAAGTCTTGATGATCAAAATATAAAAGAAATTCAAAATATAAAAGAATTTGATCTTGCAAATTTAAAACAAATCATTGATCAAATGCAAGGAATTATCTCCTATACACCACCTCAATTTAGCGCCAAAAGAATCAATGGAACTCGCGCCTATGAACTTGCAAAAAAAGGTATAGAAGCAAATTTAAAACCTTGTCAAATGGAAGTATTTGATTGTAAGATCTTAAGCTATAATCATCCTTTTTTAAATATTGAAATCACAGTCAGTGAAGGTGCTTACATAAGATCTTATTGTGAACTTTTTGCTAGAAAACTAGGTATTAATGCGACTTTAAGCTCTTTAGAGCGCATTAAAGAAGGCAAATTTGTTTATAATAATGAGAAAAGCTTAAATGTGTTAAAATACATTAACCTAAAGCCAAATTTTATCAAGGATTTAAATAAACTCGAAAATGGTGCTAAAATTTTTGTCGAAGAATTAGAATTTCATGATGAAGGAGATTATTATATTGAAACAGAAAAATATTTTAGCATAATTAATATTAAAGAAAATACAGTAAAATATCTTCTAAATAAGGTTGAAAAATGTTAATATTATCAAGAAAAGAAAATGAAAGTATAATTATCGGAGAAGGTATAGAAATCAAAGTCGTTCAAACAGGGAAAGGATATGCCAAAATAGGCATAGAAGCTCCAAAATCCCTTATGATACTTAGAAAAGAACTTGTTCAACAAGTAAAGGATGAAAATTTGCATTCTGTTGTTCAGAATGATATTAAACTTGATGACTTAAGCAAAAAACTAATCAAATGAAAGCTTACGCTAAAGCAAATATTTTTTTAAAACTTACCGGTTTTGACTCAAGAAAATATCATCTTTTAGAATCACGATTTATACTTTTAAAAGATCTTTTTGATGAGCTTGAGCTTGTTGATAAAGAATTAGATTCTAAAAAAGAATTTGAAATCATTAGTAATTTTAAATGCGAAAATAATATTATTCAAAAGGCTTATTTGCTACTTTCTAGAAGATATAATAACGAATTAAAAGAATTATTTAGCAAAAAAAGCCTAAAACTCACAAAAAATATCCCAGTATGTGCTGGACTTGGCGGTGGAAGTAGCGATTGTGCGAGTTTTTTACTACTAATGAATGAAACCCTAAATTTAAAATTAAACCTGCAAGAACTTATAAATTTAAGCACGCAACTAGGAAGTGATATTGCCTTTTTTTTAAGTGGCTTTCACTCTGCTAATGTAAGTAGCTGTGGCGAAATTATAGAAGAATTTGAAGATGACATACCTAATTTAAAATGGACTTTTCCACAAATATCTTGCCAAACTAAAGCTGTTTATGATGAATTTGATAGAGAAATATTTGACTTTCAAAAAAACAATAATCAAGCGCAAATCTACAAAAAACTCAGCACAAAAGAGTTGTTACAAAACTTTAAAAACAAAGAATTAAATGATTTATTTACTCCTTGTGCAACTTTATATCCTAAAATGAAGTCTTACTTGCAAGAAGATTTTTTTCTAAGCGGTAGCGGTAGTAGTGTTTTTAAGGTTGATCGATGAAAATTATTGCGAGAAATAAAAAAGCTTTATTTGATTATAGCATCATAGAACGCTTTGAAGCCGGAATTGTCCTTAAAGGAAGTGAAGTTGTAGCCTTAAGAGCAGGAAGAGCAAATCTTAAAGACTCTTTTGTTCGCATTATAAAAAATGAGATTTTTTTACTTAATTCTCATATTTCATTGCTCCATACTACACATTCTTTCTATAAACACGAAGAAAGAGGTGCTAGAAAGCTTTTAATGCATAGAAAGCAAATTGATAAATTATTAGGTAAAGTAAGTATAGAAGGATATACTATCGTTGCATTAGATCTTTATTTTAACACAAAAAATAAAGTAAAAGCTACCCTTGCTTTAGCTAAAGGGAAAAATTTGCACGACAAGCGTGAAACTTTAAAGAAAAAGCAAGCCGATTTAGAAGCTAAAGCTGCTATGAAAAATTACAAATAAAGGAAAATAAATGAAAAAAATTTCAGCCCTATTTTTAATAAGTTTAGCATTTTTTCTTAATGCTTGCTCCAAGGAAGAAGAAATTCAAAATGATTTTATGTTTGAAGAGTATCACAAAGGAGATAAAATAGTCTTAAATAGTGTAAATGGTGGAAGCAAAACTTTAATAAGAACAGATAAAGGTTTTGTGGTGGAAGGAGAGGAAGGAAAAGTTCTAATGTTTGATTTTTTTGGCACTTTTTGCACCCCATGTAAAGAAGAAGCTTTAGATCTTAGCAAACTTTGGAAAAATAATTCTAGCAAATTTATCATTATAGGACTTACACATTTTGAAGATGTTAGCGATGAAACAGTTAAAAAATTCGCGGATGATTATGGTGCTTACTATTTTCTAAGCAATGACAGCTCTAATGATCGTATTATTGCTCAAATTTTAAAAGATATAGACTATCAAAATATGGAGCAACTTCCTTTTAAAGTTGTTTTAAAAAATGGAATTTATCAAAAAATAAGCGATTACTGGAATAATAATACTCCAACAAATTTTTATCTTGGTAAAATTCCAACAGAACTCATGCAAGAAGATTTAAATAAAATCTACAAAGGAAAATAATGCCAAAAACCCAAACTCTAGAGCAAACAAAACTTAGTGAACCAAAAATGTATAAAGTTATACTCTTAAATGATGATGTAACAACCATGGATTTTGTTATAGAAATTTTGATGAATATTTTTCATCAAAACCTTGAGAAAGCAAGTCAAACAATGTTAGAAATTCATCACAATGGTTCTGGAATTTGTGGCATTTACACCCAGGAAATAGCTCTTTCAAAACAAAAAAAAGTTATGGATGCGGCTAAACTTGCTAATTTTCCACTACAAGCAAAGGTGGAAGAAGAATGAAATACCAAGAAAATTTACAAAAATATCTTGATAATGCCAAAAATCTAAGCTTAATAAATCACCATGAATTTGTTACCTGTGAGCATGTACTGTTTGCATTACTAAAACTAAGCACTGATTTTAAGGATATATTTGAAGAATTTTCAGATGGAGATCTTGAACTTCTAGAAACTGAATTAAAAAATTACATTTCTCAAAACAATCAAGTTATTAAACAAGAAATAGAACCTACAATATCTGTTGTTTTAGATGAAATCTTACTTTCATCTAAAAATAAAAATAATGAAATTAAAATTATAGATTTTTTAGAAAAGCTCATACAGGATTCAAGAAGTTATTCTAGCTATCTCTTAAAAAAACACAACATAAATCTTAACAAAATTCAAGAACTTCAAAATCATGAAAATATACAAAATTTAAACAACCACACAAGTGATTTAACACTTTTGGCTCAAAATGGCAAGATTGATCCTTTAATAGGAAGAAAATTTGAACTTGAAAGAATGATGCAAATTCTTTCACGTCGCAAGAAAAATAATCCTATTTTAGTAGGAGAAGCAGGAGTTGGCAAAACGGCCATTGTAGAAGGATTAGCATTAGCTATTGCGGAAAAAAAGGTGCCTAAAAACTTACAAAATGCAAAAATTTTTAGTCTTGATATGGCTAGTATACTTGCGGGAACAAAATACCGTGGAGATTTTGAGAAAAGAATTAAAGAAATTTTAAATGAACTTGAGAAAATACCCAATGCTATTTTATTTATTGATGAAATTCACACTATAGTAGGAGCTGGAAGCACAGGAGAATCTCATACTGATTTTTCCAATCTTTTAAAACCAGCTCTAAGTAATGGAACTTTAAAATGCATAGGTGCAACAACTTTTATGGAATATAAAAATACTTTTGATAAAAATAAACCCCTAAGTCGCCGTTTTGCTAAAATAAATGTAGATGAACCAAGCCAAGAAGAAAGCTTGCAAATTCTTAAAGGATTAAAAAACAAATATGAAGAATTTCATCATATAAAATTAAACGATGAAATTCTTCAATATGCTGTAATTTGGGGTAAAAAATTTTTTAATGATAAATTTTTACCTGATTGTGCTATAGATCTGATCGATGAACTTGGCGCTTCTTTTGCTTTAAATCCAAAAGCTAAAAAAAATGCCAATTTAAAAGATTTAGAAAATGTTTTAGCAAAAATGACCCACCATCACAAAATATTTGAATTCGATCAAAATAAAGCTTTAATGAATTTAAAAACAAATTTAAAAGCAAAAATTTTTGGCCAAGATGAAGTTATAGATAGCCTTGTTTCATCACTTAAGCAAAGTTTTGCGGGATTTAAAAATTCTAATACACCACGCGGAGTGTTTTTGTTTACTGGATCAAGTGGAGTTGGAAAAACAGAACTTTGCAAAGCTTTAGCTGAATTTTTAGGTTTAAATTTAGAACGCTTTGATATGAGTGAATATGCAGAAAAACATACTATAAGTAAACTAATAGGATCTCCAGCTGGATATATAGGTTTTGAAGAGGGTGGACTTTTAAGCAATGCTATTCGCAAAAATCCTTTCAGTCTTGTTCTTTTTGATGAAATAGAAAAGGCTCATCCTGATTTAAGCAATACCTTTTTACAGATTTTTGACAATGCTGAACTCACCGACAATAGCGGTCTTAAAGTAGATTTTAAAAATACAATCATTATTATGACATCTAATCTAGGACTTAAAGAAAGCAATGAGCTTGGTTTTTTAAGTAAAAATGAAGAAAAAAGTAATCGTGCTATCAAAGATTTTTTTGCTCCAGAATTTATTAATCGCATTGATAAAATTTTACATTTTAATGATTTAAACGATGCTATACTTGTTAAAATTATCGAAAAAGAACTTGATGAAATTTCTAAAAATTTAAATAATATAAAATTATCAATGGATGATAAAGCCAAAATTTATTTAGCTAAAAAAGCCTATAATAAAGAATTTGGAGTAAGGCTTTTAAAACGCATAATTTCTGAGGAAATAGGAGAAAAAATCAGTGATGAAATTTTATTTGGAAAGCTTAAAAAAGGTGGTATAGCTAAAATCAAACTTGGTAAAAATGGAAAGCTCAAATTTATATTCTAAATTACTCAATGCGCCTAAAAATGCTCCTGTATTTTTAAGTCAAAATTTAGAAGCTGATTTTATTGTAAAAGCTTATACTTTTGGTCTATTCCCATGGACAAGTAAACCTGTAACTTGGTGGTGTCCAGATCCTAGATGCATTTTAATTCCAAATCAAATTCACATCCAAAAAAATATGAAAAAATTTATTAATCTCTATCAAATTAAACTTGATTATGATTTTTTAAAATTAATTACATTATGTCGCGATACACGCTCTCAAAGCTGGATAGATGATGAATTTATTACCACTTATTATAAGTTATTTACCCAAGGCTATGCGCATAGCCTTGAACTTTATGAAAATAATGAACTTATAGGTGGAATTTATGGTTTAATTTTAGGCAAGGTTTTCTTTGGTGAAAGCATGGTAAGCATTAAAAAAAATGCATCTAAAGTTGCCATGATTAAACTTTGTGATTTATTAAAACCTTATGATTTTATCATAGATTGTCAAGTTTATAACCAACATTTAGAATTTATGGGTGCTCATAATATTTCTAGGAAAGAATTTTTAAATATTTTAAAAGAAAAATGCAATCAAGAAAGTGGTTTTAAAAATTTTAAAGATTTAATTACTTAAAAATAAGCGTGAAAATCACGCTTATGACATCGCTTTAGCAACTTCAGCAGAGCTTTCACGAATTTTCTCCATACACTCTCTTGCTTCTTTTGCAAGTTCAACACTCTGATTAACATCCTCTAAACCGCTTTTAATACTCTCAACCACTTGTGATGTAACATTGCGAATAGAATTAATCGTAGTGGTAATTTCATTAACCGAATGCCCTGTTCTTTCAGCTAAATTTCTTACTTCATCAGCAACAACAGCAAAACCTCTACCATGTTCACCAGCACGTGCTGCCTCAATAGCAGCATTTAAAGCAAGCAGATTAGTCTGATCAGCAATATCACTAATAGTTTGAATAATAGATTTAATTTCATCTGATTGTTGATTTAAAGAGGAAACAAGATTTGAACTTTGAGACATCATATCAGCAATATTCTGAACATTTGAAACAGTGTTTTCAATTACACGATCTCCATCTTGAGTAAGATTATCATTTTTTTCTGCAAGTTCGCTTATGAGACGAAGTTTTTCTTGATCTTTTTTAACTTGTTCGCTTATATCTGTAGCAAATTTAATAACCTTGTAAATTTTTCCATCATCATTTTTAACCGGATTATAACTTGCTTCAAGGTATACTTTTTTATTATTTCTTCCGTATCTTATATATTTACCTGATTGAAATTTACCCTCTCTTAAATCTTCCCAAAATTGAACATAGTCCTTAGAGTGTCTATAATTAGAATCACAGAACATACTATGATGCTTTCCTTTAATCTCATCAATATTAAAATCCATAGTTCTTAAAAAATTTTCATTAGCCGTAATAATAGTCCCATCAGGTTTAAATTCAATAATAGCCATAGAACGATTAGCAGCAGCAATAGTATTTCTAAGATCAAGCATTTCATAATGTCTTTGAGTTATATCATTGGCAAATTTAATAATTTTATAAACATAACCATTATTATCACTAATTGGAAGATAATTTGCTTCTAAATAAACATCTATCCCTCCCTTAGCTATACGTCTAAAAAGACCACTTCTAGCTTTTCCATCTCTTAAATCTTTCCAAAAATCACTATATGCTGAAGAATTAACAACTTCAGGCAAACAAAACATACTATGATGCTTACCCTTGATCTCTGAAAGGGAGTATTTCATAGTTGTTAAAAAATTTTGATTTGCCTCTAAAATAACGCCATCGGTAGTAAATTCAATTACCGCCATGGTATTCCCAATAGATCTTAAAATATCTCCTAAACCATTACATTTTTTTTCAAGTTGTTCAATTATTTTAGTATTATTTTTCTTAGCACCAAACATAAAACTCACCTTTTTAATAATAAATTATTTTAAAATTATATCATATTTATATAGTATTATTTACTTAAAATTATATTAATTTATAAGTTAAATATATCCTTTAAACCTACAATAATCATCTTAAACCCCATAGCAACAATAAATACTTGTGCTATACGAGAAAAAACATGTAAAATCAATTTTCCAACTATTTTTTCTATAGTAGCTGCAAAATGAAAAAGTATAAACATAAAAATAAAAGCTATCATTACTCCGCCAAGAGCAACATCAAGCCCACCATCTTCGGCTATAACAATAACGCTAGCTAAAGTTCCAGGCCCAACAAGCATAGGAAATGCCATAGGTATTAAACTCTGTCTTAAAATTTCCTTATCATCCATATCTTGATAAGAACTAAAATCCTTAGTTGCAATTTTTGTTGAAAAAAGTAAATTTTTAATAGCCATTATAATAAGAACCAAACCACCAGAAACCCTTAAATCATCCAATGAAACTCTAAAAATATAGTTCATAAATAAAGGTCCTGATAATAAAAACACCAAAACTATAGTAAAAGCTGTATAGAGAATAGTTCTAAAAAGTTTTTTTCGAAGCATTAAAGGCAATCCATCACTCATAGCCAAAAATTGAGTTAAATTACCAAAAGGATTTAATATAGCAAGTAAAGTAATTGCAGCAAAAAACATCAAATAAAGCTCAGAACCCATACTAGAAAACACTATCAATCCTTAGCTTTTACAAATTCCAAAGAAATAGAATTTACACAATGTCTTACATTTTTAGCAGAAAATCCTTCTCCTTCAAAAACATGACCTAAATGTCCATTGCAATTTGCACATACAATCTCGGTTCTAATCCCATCTTTATCAGGAATTCTTTTAACAGCCCCTTTTATTTCATCATCAAAGCTAGGCCATCCACAACCTGATTTAAATTTATCTTCGGATTTATAAAGCGAAGCTCCACATTGCTTGCATTGATAGATTCCTTTTTCATAAAAATCATTATATTTCCCACTAAAAGGAGCTTCTGTTCCTTTATTTAAAATTACTTTTTTTTCTTCTTCATTTAATTCTTTCATGATCTACCCTTGTAAAATAATTTTTATATTATATAATTAAAATTTCAATTTTAAATGATAAATTTTTATAATTTTCAAGAAAGTTTTAAATGCAAAAAGAATTTTTTCAAGAACTTCAAGATATTTTATATGAAAAAAATATAACTATAAAATTTCACTCTTTTCAAAATTTTTATGAAGACTTTAAAAGCCACAAATTGATTTTTAATCACGAGCATCAAAGCATTTTCAAAAAAAATACATCACAACAAATTACCTTGCTTCATCCTACGCGTATAAGAAGGCCTAAATTTGTCAATTCAACTCATGCGCTTGCTAAAATAATTCATTCAGTCGCTCATATAGAATTTAATGCAATTAACCTGGCTCTAGATGCGAGTTATCGCTTTAAAAATCTACCTTTGCAATTTTATTACGATTGGCTGGAGGTAGCAGATGAGGAAATTAAACATTTCAAACTTTTAAATTCAGTACTTAAAGAACTTGGTTACAAATATGGAAATTTTCCAGTGCATGATAATTTAGAATCTGCTCTAGAAGCTACAAAAGACTCTTTAAGCTTTAGAATGGGAGTAGTTCATAGAGGTTTAGAAGCTAAAGGGCTTGATGCCAACCCCTTTGTTGTTCAAAAACTTCAAAGTTCCAATCATTCCATTAAAAATCTTCTAATGGAATATCTTGAAATTATACTTAATGATGAAATAAAACACGTTAAAAAAGGAGATACTTGGTGGAAATTTGCAAATCAAAACAGGTATGATTTTATTGAGCTTTGCAAAACGTTTAAACAATTCTCTCTTGCGGGAAAAAAACTTAACATTCAAGCAAGAATCAAAGCTGGCTTCACTCAAGAAGAATGCGAAGTCATTGAAAAATTTTACTCTTGATTTCTTATCTTAAATTTTGAAACGATAATGGTATATAAAACCCGAATAATTCCATAAAGCACATACAAGCTTGCTAAAATTACTAAACTTTCAAGAGGGTAAAGATATAAAAATGAAAATATTATAATTAAAATAATCAAAACTTTTAAAACACTAGAACGATTAAAATCAAGCTTTTTAAAGCTAGGATAACGTATATTGCTTACCATTAAAAGCCCTAAAATTGCTTGAAGCACCAAAAAAACTACGCCATAAGGCTTTAAAAAATCATAACTGATAAATGCATAAGTCCATATAGCACTTACAACTGCTGCCGTAGGTATAGGAAGACCTATAAAAACGGAGGGTTCATAAGTGCCTGTGGTAACATTAAATCTCGCCAAACGAATAGCTCCAAAAACCACAAAAAAAGCTGTAATCAAAGATCCAAGTTTTCCAAAATCATAACCTATAGCCATATAAAAAAGAACCGCTGGAGCAACTCCAAAAGCTACTAGATCAGCCAAAGAATCAAATTCTACTCCAAATTTTGAAGTAGAATTTGTAAGTCTTGCAACACGGCCATCAAGCCCATCGCAAATCAAAGATAAAATAATATAAATCAAAGCTGTATAATAATTTCCATGTATTGAAGCTATAATAGAAATAACCCCTAAAAAAGCTGAAGCAGCTGTAAAAAGATTGGGTAAAATATAAATTAGTTGCGGTCTGTTATTCATTATTTTTCCTTACGCAAAATAGCCTAGCAATGAACCTGCTTTAATTTCATCATTTAAGCCTATATGAATTCTAGTATCTTTTGGTAAAAGTAAACTTATAGAGCCATTAATTAAAAAACCCATTCTATCTCCTGCTTTTAAATCATGAGAAATATTATCAAGCTTTAATTTTCTATCAAAAGAACCTGCATAGATTCGCAAGGCTATCGTTTTATTCTCTTTAACTTTTGCCAAAATAAAAGCTCTTTCATTCATCATTTTTGCAGATTTTAATTCACTGCACAAAAAAAGCCCATGTCGTAAACGAATATCTATTATAGACATTGCAAAAGGTGTATTAAAATTCCCAGCATCATAAAGAGCATTTTTAATAGTAATTTCAACACATTCACCCAAATCTTTATGATGAATATTTTCTATTTTAGTAACCCTACCATCCATAGGTGCAAAAATAGCTTTTTCATCACTACAAACAAGTTCTCTTTTGGGCGCTCTAAAAAGAAAAATACAAATTACAATTAATGCTAATAGCAAGATGGAAAAAGAATAAAAAATCCACACAAAAATAAAAATTAAGCTTAAAATAATAAGACTTAAATATCCATCTTTTGCAATAAAATCTTTCATTCTTCTACTTTAACTTCAGTTTTAACTTCTTCGAGTTCTTGTAAACGAGTTGGTAGACTATTTTGATCCTCAAACTCTTTAATAATCTCGCGCACTTTATTACCTTCAATAGTTTCTTCTTCATAAAGGGCTGCAACCATAGTCTCAATCGCTCCCTTATAAGTATTTAAAGTATCTTTAACATCTTTATAGCGTTCATCCAAGGTTTTCTTTACATAATCATCTAAAGATTCTGCCATCTTTTCAGAATAATCTTTGATAGTTTGTCCACCACTTAAGAAAGTATTTCTTTGTTTTTCAAGTACCATAAGTCCTGCAATTTCACTCATACCATACATAGAAATCATAGCTTTTATGATATCGGTTGCTCTTTCTAAATCATTACTTGCACCCGTTGAAATTTCACCTATAAACACTTCTTCAGCTGCACGACCACCCAAAAGTACATCTACTTCAGCGATAAGTTCATGTTTTTGCATTAAAAATTTATTTTCCTCAGGAGTATTTAAAGTATAACCTAAAGCCGCAAGACCACGCGGAATCACAGAAACCTTACTTACACGTTTTGCGCCTTTGGTAGTTTCAGCAATCAAAGCATGACCGCATTCATGATAAGTAACAATTTTCTTTTCTTTTTCATTAATACGACGTGATTTCTTCTCAAGCCCTGCTATAGCTCTTTCAACAGCTTCAACTAAATCATTTTGTTCTACATATTTTTTAGAATCCCTACCCGCTAAAAGCGCTGCTTCATTAATAATATTTGCAAGATCAGCTCCTGCAAGCCCTGCGGTTAAGCGTGCTATATCTTCTACTTTAACTTTTGGGGAGATTTTGACATCTTTCATGTGCACTTTTAAAATATCACACCTACCTTTAAAATCAGGTTTATCGACTAAAACTTGTCTATCAAACCTTCCTGGTCTTAAAAGCGCTGCATCTAAAACTTCTGGGCGATTTGTTGCTGCTAAAACAATGACTGGGGAACTTTCTGTCCCAAAGCCATCCATTTCAGCCAAAAGCTGATTTAAAGTTTGTTCTCTTTCATCGTTTCCACCCATCATGCCACTTGCTGCACGACTTTTACCAATAGCATCTATTTCATCTATAAAAACAATAGCAGGAGCTTCTTTTTTTGCATTTTCAAATAAATCTCTCACACGAGAAGCACCTACACCCACAAACATTTCTATAAAAGACGAACCTGAAACACTAAAAAACGGCACATCAGCTTCACCTGCAACTGCTTTTGCAAGCAAAGTTTTTCCTGTACCTGGAGGCCCAACAAGTAAAAGCCCTTTTGGAATTTTAGCTCCCAATTTAATATATCTTTCAGGATACTTTAAAAAATCTACAATTTCTTTTACTTCTTCTTTAGCTTCTTCAACACCAGCTACATCGCTAAATTTTACTTTAGGTTTTTCTGAATTTACAAGCTTCTTAGAACTTCCTATACCCAATATAGAACTTCCCATATTTTTTTGCATACGACTTGCCAAAAACATCCAAATACCAAAGAAAATAAATACTGGCAAAACCCATGAAAAAAGTATATCCGTAAACCAATTTGTTTCAGAATACGCACCATAAGCGATATTTTTACTATCTAGTAAACTCACAAGCTCAGGATCATTAACTTTTTTTGCTGTATAAACAGTATTGTGAGAGCTTGAAATCGCTTTGATTGTTGTTTGTCCTATACTAACTTGATTGATTTGTCCACTTTCAATAAGCTTTTTTAACTCAGAATAAGGGACATTTTTATTTACTTCATTGCCATTCAATGCCCCGCCAAAAGAACCATTGCCATCAAAAAATCCCTTAAAAATAATTATCATTACAATTGCAAAAATCGCAAAAATAAAAATGGGATTTTTGTTAAAAAAATTATTACCCTGCGGATTACCCTTATTATTTTGGGTATTATTATTCATTACTTATCCTTTTTTATTATTTTTATATACAAAACTACACCACTCATTGATTTGCATTTCATCAATGAGTTCCAAATCTTGAAATTTTTCTTTAATTCTTGTTGAATATTTATCTAAAATTCCTGATAAAATAAGTATAGCATTATCTTCTAAATGGTTTTTAATATCTTTTTCTAAAATTAAAATCACATCTGCAATGATATTTGCAACAATTAGATTATATAAACCATTTGCTTTATCTATAGATCCACACCAAGCCTTGTGAAAATCGACACCATTTAATCTTGCATTTTCTAAAGAACTATCAATAGCCAACTCATCAGTATCACAAATTTCAACATTACAACCAAACTTTGCCATAATAATACCCAAAATTCCACTACCACAACCAAGATCTAAAGCTCTTAATTTACTTTTAGAAAATTTTTGTAAAAATTTTACACAAGAATATGTGCTTTCGTGATGTCCTGAGCCAAAGGCTAAGGCTGGATTAATCTTTATATTTATACAATTCTTCTTTTCTTCTTGCCAAGTTGTATGGATGTAAACATTATCCACTAAGATAGGTTTTATGCCTTTTTTATATTCTTGTATCCAGTCCTTGTTTTCTTTCTCTACAAGACTTAAATTAGAAATAATTTTATGGTTTAAATTGAAAGTAGTTGTAAGTTTTTGAGCAAATATTTCAAGTGCCCATGAAAACTCTTCTAAACTCTCATGGGATCTAATGTAAACACCATTATCTTTCTCTTCTATGGCTTCTATACCTAAATCAAAAGCAAAATCAAGAAATAAATTTTTATACCGCTCTTCTACGATAAAGAACAATTCATAATATTTTTTTTGCATTTAGAATTTTAAAAATCAGCCTTTACTCAGCTGCACCTTCTCCACTTCCTGTTCCTAAAACATCTTCAAGTTTTTCCTTTAAAACTTGTGGAGTAAAAGGTTTTACAATATAGTTATTTACGCCAGCTTTTAAAGCAGTAATCACTTCAGCTTTTCCGCCCTCAGTTGTAACCATGATGATAGGCATATCTTCATATTTTTTCTCTGCTCTTACTTTTTTTACCAACTCCAAGCCATTCATTTCTGGCATATTCCAATCTGTAATTAAAACTTTTACATCTTCATTTTTAGTTAATAAATCCCAAGCTTCAACGCCATGCTCAGCTTCTAAAACATCATCGTGTCCAAGTCTTGTTAGGGTATTTTTAATAATCCTTCTCATAGTAGAACTGTCATCAACAACTAACAATTTCACAATTTCGTCCTTTCAAAGTTTTTATAGTTTTATTTTACCCTTTTTAGCCTTATTAATCAAGCTAAAAAATTTTAAAAAACAGCATTATATCATCTTTTACTTAAATTTTTACTCAAATATTATTATTTTTATACTTAACCGTAAATAAATATACACTTAAACCTAAAAGAAGCAAGCTCACTCCACCGATAAGATAAATCGCATAAATCATCTGAGAAAGATCACCAATAGCAAGTTTAAATACCAACATCAAAGCTTCTATAGCTAAAGCAATGATAATAGAACCCAAAAATCTCACCATAGTTTTTTGAATTCCACCTTCTTCTTTTTTTGTCCTTCCTAATACTTCTTGTTCGATCAAAGTTTTTGCCAAATCAAAAATAGCTAAAGCCAAAGTTATAGCGATGGTACTTTCAAACATATGTTCTATACCTATAGCTTGATTATCAAAAAGACTAAAAAAACCTTTTTGAAATAAAAAACAAGTAATCACAAATAAAACCAGTGCGAAGCAAAAATATACCGAACGACTAAATTGAGTAAAAACAAATTCAAATTTTCCTGCTTGAATAATCTTTAAAATATCTTCAAGTTTTATATCAATACAAACAACAAAAAGCAAGTTATTTTTATCATCGTAAATTGGCATAGAAGCTGTCACGCAAAGCTCATTATTTAAAACCGAAGGATAAGGATCGCTCAAAACACATCGTCTTAATTTTACAGCTCTATAAAAATAAGAACGAGTACTTCTATCCTCACCCTGTCCTATTTCATGAGCCTTATTTAAGGAAATCGCATTTTCTATTTGCATGCCTGAAATATCTAAAATATACAAAGCATCAAAAACAACAACTTCATGAGCTATTTTATCCAAAGCTGTTTTAATCGTTTCAAGGTGAATGTCAGGAAGTTTATTGGGCAGATTTCTTGTTAAAATATAACTCATATAAGCCCTAGCACGATAGCGATTATCTTCAAATCTTTGTATATCTTTTATATACATTATACGCCTTCTTTATTGTGTTTAAATTCAGGTACAATCTTTAATAAAGCCTCTGAAATATCTTCACATATTTGTAAATTTTCTATCTCTTTATTAAGCCAATCAAGATCAACCTTCTCATTCTTTGCTACAAAAATACTCTCATATTGCGTTTTAGCATCATTTTCATCAATCAAAAGCTCTTCATAAAGCTTCTCACCTTTTCTTAAACCTGTGATTTTAATTTCTAAATCATTGCGATTAGAAAGTAAAAGCATTTTTTTAGCTAAATCTATGATTTTCACAGGCCTACCCATATCCAAAACAAAAAGCTCTCCTCCTTTTGCGATAGCTCCAGCCTGTAAAACAAGTTGCACTGCCTCAGCCACAAGCATAAAATAACGCACTATATCAGGGTGCGTTAAAGTTAAAGGCTCATTATTGGCAATTTGTGCTTTAAATTTCGGTATCACACTACCACTAGAACCTAAAACATTACCAAAACGCACACAAGCAACTTCAAAATTTTCATCACTCATACTTAAAGTATAAAGCTCGCAAACTCTTTTAGTACAGCCCATAATATTTGTTGGTCGCACTGCTTTATCTGTACTTATCATCACAAATTTAGCTACTTTATTTTCTTTAGCACTGTCGCATAAAATTTTGGTTCCTAAAATATTATTGATTACTGCTGAATGTGGATTTTGTTCGCAAAGAGGCACATGTTTATAAGCGGCTGCATGTAAAATAAGCTCGGGTTTATAAGTTTTTAATACCTCATCTAAACGTTGCTTATCTAAAATACTCAGTAAAATAGGAGTAATTTTTTCTTTATATAAATTTAAATCATCATTGATCTTATAAAGATTATACTCACTATGATCAACCATAATAAGATGCTTAGCACCAAATTTAATACATTGCTTACAAAGTTCACTGCCTATAGTTCCACCTGCTCCACTTACCAAAACTACCTTGTCTTTTAAAAAAGCCGCCACAGCACTATCATCTAAATCTTTTGGTTTTCTAGCAAGCAAGTCTTCTATACTGATATCTCTTGCTTCGTTTCTTGTAAAAGAAAATATTTTTACATCGCAAATACCATAAGCTACAAGTTCTTCAAAAAGTTTTTTAAGCTCTTCTTGTTCAAGTCTTAAAGCAATAATGGCAGTTTTTACCCCTTGTTCTACATAAGATTTTATTTTTTCTTTTTCTTCTACAATAAATTTATCACAATAAGTCCCTATAAGCTCTTTTCTCGCATCAACTACGCCTACAGGAAAAAGCCCTAAAGAACCTTCTTTTGCACCTTTTAACAAATGCAAAGCCTTAGAAGTTGCCCCTAGTACAATACAAGGAGTTTCTTCTTCTTTCATTCTAGAAGGTTTAAAATCCACAAGCATTCTTTTGCTAATTCTTAAAGTACCTATAAACATATAAGAAAGAACAAAATCTATCACAATAGCACTTCTTGGAAAAGGATTAAAAAAATCACTAAAAAAATAAAAAATAAGAAAAAAACAAAACTCAGCTAAAAGCAAAGCGATAAAAATCTTTCTTGCTTCATTGAGAGAAAAAAATCTCCAAGCTACTTTATAAATTCTAAAAACAAACAAAAATGAAAGTTTTAAAACAAGCAAAATAATAGCAGAAACCATCATACCATGATAAAAAATACTCGGAATATCTCCACTAAATCTCAAAGAAAAAGCCAGATAAACGCTAAGTAAAATTAAAACAATATCTGAAGTTAAAAAAAATGCTAATCTTTTGCTTTTATAAAAAATCATTTTAAGCCTTTATGCTCTTTAAGATCAGTTTTGAAATTTCATAAACATCATCTTTACTCATCGCCGTGCCACTTGGCAAACAAATTCCTTTTTGGAAAAATAACTCACTATTGCCATTAAGATAAGCCTTAGCTCCTTTAAATACTTCTTGAGCGTGCATAGCTTTCCATAATGGTCTTGTTTCTATTTGTTCATTTTTCAAATCTTCTATGAGTTTTGAAATTTTTGGATGCAAAGTAATATTTTTTTGACTGATATTTATATCTTTTTGACAAGAATTAAGTTCATTTTTATCAAAATCAATCAAAGCTGTACTTAACCAGCGATTGCTTCTTGAATTTTCTAATTCATCTAAAAAGCTAAAACACTCTCCTAAAAATTCTTTATACCACTCATAAATTTCTCTTTTTTTAAGCACTCTTTGTTCTAAAACCTCCATTTGTGCTACGCCAATAGCTCCTAAAACATTGCTTAAACGGTAATTATAACCATAATCTAAATGTTCATAATGCAAACAATTTTCCCTAGCTTGAGTGCTATAAAATCTTGCTTTTTCAATCTTTTCTTTATTTTTTCCTATAAGCATACCTCCACCTGAAGTGGTGATAATTTTATTGCCATTATAAGAATAAGCTCCAAATTCTCCAAAAGTTCCTAAAGCTTTATTCTTATAAAAACTTCCTAAAGCTTCAGCAGCATCTTCGATTAAAACAATTTCATTTTCTTTGCAAATTTCAACAATTTCATCCATTTTAGCCGCATTGCCATAAAGATGAGTTAAAATCAATGCTTTTGGTTTTTTTTCACATTCTTTAATAGCAAGCTTTAATAAATCTACATCGATATTATAAGTTTCATCACAATCTATAAATACAGGTTTTGCTTTAAGATAACAAATAGGTGCTACTGAAGCGATAAAAGTAAAAGAAGAAGCCAAAACAATATCATCTTGTTTTACCCCTGCCACCCTTAAAGCTAAATGCAAAGCCGCTGTGGCTGAATTTAAAGCTAAGGCATTTTCACTTTTACTGTAAGCCTTGACACTTTGTTCAAAGCGATTTACAAATTCACCCAAAGGTGCTATATAATTGCTTTTGAAAACTTCTTCTATGTATTTTAATTCATTACCACCCATATGCGGAGGAGAAAGAAAAAATCTCATGATTTATCCTTTGTGTAAAACAAAATTTTTATAAATTGACTCTATTTTACCTAAAAAAATTTACAAAGAATCAAACAAAAATCTTTTTATAATCATTTCATATTTTTCTTTTTGCAGGTACTCCCACAAAAACACCTTTTTCATCTTGATTTTTAACTAAAGTTGCTCCACCACCTAAAATACTATCATCTGCCAAACTTAAATTAGGCAAAACACAAGAATTAATCCCTAAAAAACAATTTTTACCAATTTTTACGTTACCCGCACATTTAGCTCCCACACTCACATGAGAAAATTCCCCTATCACACATTCATGCTCAATTACGCTTGAAGTATTTAAAATCACACCTTTTTCTATTTTAGCTTTAGCGTTAATCACTACATAAGGCATGATTAAAATTCCTGCACTTTCTTCCACGATTGCGCTAGGACTTATAAGTGCACTTTTATGGATAAGATTGACAATTTTAAAGCCATTTTCTGAAATTTTTTGATAAATCTTTTTTCGAATTTCATTGTTTCCTATGGCTATAAAAAAATCATATTTAGGTAAGGTACTTTCAAATTTCATTCCTTTAAAATCATCTAAAAAAATACATTCTTTATAACCCATATTTTTAGCCACATCTTCACAAACAAGCCCATGACCACTAGCACCATAAATATAAATTTTTTCAGTTCTTGCCATTAAATTTCTCTGTTGTAACATGGCCTTCTTTGCTTACCCCACTTCGTTTTAAAACCTTTAAAGCTGTTAAAAACATGATTTTTAAATCAAGCAAAAAAGAAATATTTTTCACATAATACACATCAAGTTCGAATTTTTTCTGCCAAGAAATAGCATTTCTACCATTTGCCTGCGCCCACCCTGTTATACCTGGACGCACTTTATGACGCAATTTTTGCTCTTCATTATAAAGGGATAAATACTCTACTAAAAGAGGTCTAGGTCCCACAAAACTCATATCCCCTTTTAAGATATTAAAAAGTTGTAAAAGCTCATCCAAGCTTAAGCTTCTAACAATTTTTCCAAAAGCTTTTAAGCGAAGCTCATCGCTTAATAACTCACCCTTTTCATCTCTTTCATCGCTCATGGTTTTAAATTTATAAATTTTAAAAATTTTTTCATCTAACCCGGGGCGATTTTGGGTAAAAATCACACTTCCTTGAGTGATTTTTAAAAGTAAAGCAGTGATTAAAATCACCGGAGAAAAAAGTACTAAAAGCACTAAAGCTAAAATAAAATCAAAAATTCTTTTAAAAACTTTTTCATACATTCTTAATTACCCTATCATAAAGTTTTAAATAACGCTGTGCGATATTATTTTCATCGTATTGTAAAGCATCTTGGGCGGCATTTTTAGCTAAATTTAATCTTAATTTTTCATCTTCTAATAAAAGTGAAATTTTTTCGCTTAAATCCTTAGCATTTTTTGTTTTTGCCCAAAGTCCATCATAAGCATTAGAAATAGCCTCTACACAACCTTCACAATCGCTCACCACTATAGCCTTACCACAAGCTTTTGCCTCCAAAACACTTACAGGAAAGCCTTCTTTATAGCTTGGCAAAACAAAAATATCACAATTTTGCAAAAGTTCTACGATATCACTTCTAGCACCCAAATAATGCACTGCGCCAAAGTTTAAAAACTCCAAACTCGCACAAGAAGGATTTTCATCTCTTCCACCAACTAAAACAAAATTTGCTTTGTCTTTTAGCATAGTAGCACTTTCATAAAATTCTTTTACACCTTTATGCCATAAAGCTCTTGCTATCATAAGTACAATGGGTTTTTTATCTATGTTTAAATTTTTCCAAAAAAGCTCTTTTTTTTCCGATTCTACATAAATAGGAAAAAATTTTTTTAAATTGATCCCTACAGATTTTATCACGCAAATTTTATTTTCTTTAAGTCCTAAATTCCGCATAAACTCAGCATTACTTTCATTGACAAAAATAAATTGGTGTGCAAATTTAAAACTTAATTTATAAAGACTATCAATAACAAAACGCACTAAATTTGCCTTAAAACCTTGATCTATATAAAAAGATCCCAAGCCTTCTACTAAGGCAAAACGATAAGGAATTTTTGCCCATTTTGCTGCTAAAATTCCAAAAGTATTGCTTTTGTGTGCCGCACTTTGAATAAAATCAAGATTTAAATTTTTCAAAACCTTAGCAAGATAAAAAAAATTCTTTAAAACCACAAAAGGATTTAAACTAGCTCTTGAAAACTCATAAACAATTACTTTTAAGCCAAGATCTCTAAGTTTTTGCGTGTATTCATCTTGCGGCACTATAACAAAAACTTCGTCTTTTCTATCTTTTAACGCTTTTATAATAGGCATTCTAAAATGATAAATACTCGCTCCTGCATGTGATAAAAATCCTATTCTCATTTTCAACCCTTAAATTTTAAGTTTAAAAACCTTAGCATCTCTAGAATTAATCACCAAGTCAAATAAATTCTTATCATAATTTCCCAAAAAAAACATTTGCACATAAGCACTATTAAACATGGTTTTATCCATTAAAATAAATTGTGCATAAGGAATAGCACTATCCTTTAAATAAAAAATATAAAACTGAGCCTTATCATCGATTGGAGTGATTTTGTATTCACCTTGTTTAATAGAATTAATCTCTACGATACTATTTACAGAAACCACATTATCACCTATTTTAAAACTTCTAAAATCATCACTTAAAACCACTCCGTTGCTAAGATAAATTTCTCCATTTTTAACATCAAGTGGATAAGCTGTACTAAAAGTAAAAGGTTTATCCAAAACTCCTGTATCTAAATTAATAAAAGAAAAACTAGCCACCGTAGAAAAAATCAAAGACATTCTAGCGGGCATATAAAGATAAATATCACGAGTTTTTGGTGTATCGATTTTAAAATCAGGTTTTGATAATGAAGCTAGAAATAAATCCACATTGCTTTGATTATAATCTTTCATCATGGCTTGTAAAATGTCTGATTTTAAAATATCATTTTGCGGAGCATAAAAGCTTTTTTCTGTATATTCTACACTAAGTCTTGCCATATTAGCCGCAGCTTGTTCATCTTTGCTTAAAGCAAAAGAAGGGAAAAAATTATCCTTGCCTAAATGCTTTCCACCATCTACTAAAGTTTTCACATCGCTATAATAACGCACAGGATAACCATAATCCCACCAAGTTACCACATAGTCTTCTCTATTGGCTATATTTTTTAATTGATTTAATAATGATGCTTCATTTTGAGAAAAAACTGTTGGTGCTTTGTAGTTGTAGATATGGATAAATACTGGAGTTAAAGTCAAAACAGTTGTAAAAACAATACAAATATTTGAAGTTAATTGGCTATATTTTTTAACCAATATAGCCTTAAACTCGCTCAATAAAAAACCAAATCCTAAAGCCATTACAGGTACAGAATAAATGGTAAATCTAAGCCCCCCTTTTAAGGCTAAAAACCCAAGCACCAATATAGGTAAAGCTATAATCATACTTTTATGTTTTCTCAAAAGCCATACAAAACCAAACAAAGAAAACAAAAAAACAATTTCACTACCACTAATTCTTCGCATAAATTCGCTAAGATCTACATTTTCAACTTCTTGTATGGTTTGATTAACATTAAAATACATAAAACCCTGTGTTAAATTCGCACTTTCATCACTTCTAAAAATATAAAATTTAAGCTGATAAAGTATAGGATCAACCCCACCACTTAAAATCAAAAATATCAAAGTTACACTACCTAAAATTCCTATAATCATAAAATTTAAGCGTTTTTGCTCTAAAGCGAATAAAGCAAAAAGTATTACTATAATGGCACTTTGATAAAACCATGCTATATTTGAAAGAGTAAGAGAAGACAAAATCACAGCTATATAAAAAATCTTTTCTTTTCTATGAAAAATAAGTGTATAAATTAAAAAAAGTCCAATTAAAGCTACATTTAAAGTATAACTTGAAGGATACCACCAAAGATAAATTCCTATAAATAACGGCAAGGCAATCAATGAAAAAAAGTCTTTTTTTAAAATCATTCTTACCATAAAAAATAAAATAAACATAGGTAAAACAATTACCAGCATATCCGTATCATAATACCCGCTCATAGTGCGATTATAATAACTGTTTGCTATACTTGCTAAAAGAGCAGCTACAAAGCCCATTAAAGGACGTTTGTATTCATTAGCTAGTAAAATAATAGGAATCACCACCAAAGAAGATAAAAAAGTACTCATATATAAAATGATACTTTCAAAAGAAAAAGGTGTGATTTTATAAAGCCAATAAGTAAGCGTAGATAAAGAAGATCCATAATAACTCAAATCATTAGGCTGATGAAAACCTGCTATCATATCTCTTGCGCCCTCAGCAAAGGCATAGCCATCGTTTGAAATGATCATTAATTGATTATTGAAAAAATACTCATTAAACTCACTTGCCCACCAAATCCAGTAAAATCTACACAATGCACTAAAAACATAAGCTAATATAATCATCGCAAACAAAACTAAATAAGGGTTTTTTAAATACTCTTTTTTCAACATCTTTTATCCTAATAAATATTTCAAAGCATCGCGTGCAATTTTTACTTTATCAAAGGCTTTAGCCCTAGTTTTAGCTTTGTTTTTATACGCTTTTCTTAATTTATCGTCTTCAAGCATAGTTTTTAAACCCTGAAACATAGAGTTTTCATTATCTACTTCTACTAAAAGTCCAAATTCATCATCGCCAAAAAGCTCTCTTGCACCACTTTTATGATCAGTGCAAACCACCGCACAAGAACAAGCTAAACTTTCGATTAAAACATTTGAAAAACCTTCAAACACAGAAGCAAAAGCAAAAAATTCGCATTTAGCCATGTATTTATAAGGATTATTATCAAATCCTAAAAGCAAAACCTTTTCTTCCAAATTTAATTCTTTAATCAAAGCTAAAAGCTCATCTTTAAGCACACCTTCACCTAAAATCACAAGCTTTAAGCCTGTTTTCAATCTCGCATAAGCACGAATTAATAAAGCATGATTTTTACCTTTATCAAGCCTGCCTACACTTAAAATAAATTTATCTTTTAAAGCTATGTCTTCAAGGGCTTTTTGCCCTATGTTTTCTAAATCGATGGCATTGTATAAAATTTCACATTTTTTTGGATTTATACTAAAATTTTGCACCAAATCTTCTAAATTTCCCTTAGAATTAGGCAAGATTAAATCAGCTTTTGGGTAAAGCAAAGAAATTAAAAATTTATTTACCAAAGAATTAAAATTATTTTTCATATACATCACACTTGGCGTAGTGCATTCATTGATCACAAGGCGAGTTTTGTTTCCAAACATTCTTGCCATTAAGGCTATATAATTAGGTCGATTTAAAAAAACAAATTCTGTATCAATGCCCAAATTGCTGCAAAGTTTTTTGTATTTTAAAGCCAAAAAAGGTAGTTTTAAAAATTTCAAAATAGGATTTTCACTAGGTTTTGAACATTCTAAAAAATGAATTTGACACTCTGGAATTTCATAAGAAATTTTATCATTCATCAAGATCAAATGCACTTCAAATTTCAAACTTAAAATAGGCAATAAAGTCGCCACAACTCTTTCAGCACCACCACTTCCTAAAGAATAAATAAAAATGCCTAATTTTTGCATAAAGCCACCCGAATTTTTGATAATTTTTCAATCATATTATTTGGAATTATACTTAAAATGAGTAATATCAAAGCAGGAGCATTGATTTTTATACTCAGGCTTTTAAACAAACATTTATAAAGGGCTTTATAATTTTTTGCCAGTTTTGCATAATAAGCTGCCATTTTATAATAACTCGCACAAGTTTTTTTATAATCTTTATCCTTACTCATTCTAAGTTCATTTTCTAAAATTTTAGCAAGCTCTAAATATCCCAAATAGACCCTATGAGCATTTTTACTCGCACCCAAAGTCACGCTATCTTGCCTAAAAATCCTATAAATCCTAAAAGCCTTATGGATATAAAAACTTTTTTCCTTGTATAAATTTACCCAAAGCGTGGCTTCATTGCCATAAAATTCTTCATTAAAATGCTTGTTTTCAAGTAGAGATTTTTTAAAAACAGAAAAAAACTCTCCGCTAAATTTAGCCATTAAAAAATCTTTTTTAGAAATTTCACTATCTTTTTCCAAGCCCTTACCGCTAAATTCCTTGCTTAAATTTCCTTCTTTTTCTATCAAACAATTTCCAAAAACATGAGCATAACCCTCATTTGCTTTTTGCATCAAGGTGCTTAAAGCCCCAGATAAAAGTTCATCATCATCATCTAAAAAAGTTACAAACTCGCCACTTGCTTGATCTAAGCCATTATTTTTATTGCCATTTGGGCCTTGTTTGTAATTTTGATTTAAAAAATACTTAATGCGATCATCATCTTTTTGTAAATTTTGCACCACACTTTTAGTATCATCGCTAGAATTATCATCGCTTACAATAATTTCTAAATCTTTAAAATCTTGATTTTGTATGCTTTTAATAGCCTTTTCTAGTAAAACTTGACGATTAAAAGTTGGTACTATAACAGAAAGTTTAGGCATTTTTAACCTCAGCTATAAGCTTAAGCCATTCTTCTTTGATATGAGAAATTTCAAAGTCTTTACACCTTTGTTTGGCATTATTTACAAGTTCTTTTCTAAAATTTTCATTATTTAAAACAAGTTCAAGTTTTTTAGCAAGTGCTATTTCATCATCACAACCTATCAAAAGCCCATCATGATTATCTTTGATTAAATCCTTAGCACCATTATAATAAGAACTTGAAATTCTACAAACCTCAAAATACAAACTTTCAATTAAAACCGTTGGCAAACCCTCTACAAAAGAACAAAGACAAAGCACTTTTGCTTTTTCATAAAGAGTCTTGACATTTTCAACTCGTCCTAAAAAATCAACTTTTATTCCTAAAGATTTTACCTTGTATTCAAGTTCTTGCCTTAACTCTCCATCTCCTGCTATAACAAATTTATAATTTTCTTGCAAATTTTTATCCAAATGCGCTATAGCTTTTAAAAACATTGCAGGGTTTTTGTTGTGATCTAAACGCCCTATAAAAAGAACCAAATTTTCCTTTTCAAAACTAGAATCAAAAGGAATTTCATCACTAAAATGACAAGGATTTAATAAAAACCTAACCCTTTTTACAAATCTTTCATAATACACCTTATCACTGCTTCCAAGCACACTTAAAGCATCACAAAAAGGATAGCTTACTCTTCTTAAAAAACGCCAAATTTTAGGTTTTAAATACGCTTCATTGCTATGCTCACTTATAATGAGTGGAGTTTTAAACCCTATTTTCGCAGCAATACAAGCAATATTAGTCGTATCCAAAAAAGAAATAAAAACATCAGCCTTACTTTCTTTCAAAGCCTTTCTTAAAGCAAAAAATTTCTTAAAACGACTTGCGATTTTATGATAAAGCGTATCAAATCTAAATTGTTCTAAACTTGTAACTTTAACTTCATTTTCAAGCTTATAAAAAGACTCTCCTGCATGAAATTTAATAATACTTACTTCATGCTCTTTGCAAAGTGCATTAGCTAAGGTTACTAAAACACGCTCAGCGCCTCCTGAATTTAAAGTTGCGATAATAAAGCTTATTTTCATCATTTCCCCTCTTTAAGCTTACCGTGTTCTAAACGATAAACCTTATCACATTGCGTTATCGTAGAAAGGCGATGTGCGATAATAATCATGGTTTTATCTTTAGAAATTTTATAAATTTCATCCATGATTTTTGCTTCACTTTGAGTATCAAGCGCAGAAGTTGCTTCATCAAGCACTAAAATTTCAGGCTCTAAATATAAAGCTCTTGCTATAGCTATGCGTTGTTTTTGTCCCCCGCTTAAATTACTCCCCCCATCACCCACTTTTGTTTGCACTCCTTGAGATAAATTTTTTATAAAATGCTCTAAATTTGCTTGTTTGATAACCCTATTAAGTTTTTCTTCATCAACCGCATCTCCAAAAGTGATATTTTTAGCTATACTGTCATTAAAAAGATAGATATTTTGCGGGATATAGCCTATTTTTTGGCGATAATTTTTTGTATTATTTGCATTTAATTCTTGCTCATCAATTAAAATTTGCCCTTCTTTTGGTTTTAAAAGTCCTATGATAAGATCTACTAAGGTACTTTTTCCGCAACCACTCTCCCCTATAAAAGCGATTTTTTCGCCTTTTTTAATGTTTAAGTTAAGATTTTTAAATAAATATTTTTTTCCCTCATAACCAAAGCTAAGGTTGTAAATTTTAAGCTCTTGATTAAAGCTTAATTTTTCCTCGCCCAAATTTTCTTCTTCTTGTCTTAAATTTTGATAAATAATATCCAAAGAAGAATGATAATAAAGCAAATCATGATAACTTGTAATAATACGATTTGCACTTGGCATTAAGCGATAAAGTGCTAAAACAAAAATAGAAATCGTGGATAAAATACCTGAAATATCACTTTCATTTTTCAACACCAAAAATACCACGATAAAAACAAGTACACAAAAACCTATTCCTTCAAGATAAATTCTAGGCACCGCAGCTACGCTTTCGTTGGTAATATTTGCTTTAGAAAAAGCTTCACTTTGCGCTTTAAAAAGACTTAATACTCCATCTTCTTTGGTTTTAAGCTTAATAAATTTGAAATTATTTAAATTTGTATTTAAAATTTCAAAGAAATTTTTCATCGCTTCTTCGCGTCTTGCTCCTGCTTTTTTAATGATAGGGCTTAAAATTTTCACTAAAATAAAGGCATTTAACACCATAAAAATACTTAAAAATAAAGTGATTTTATAATTAATCAAAAGCATTAAAGCATAAAGCAAAAGCACTACAAAAATTTCACTCATCAAAAGCAAAAATGATGAAATCATAGTGCTTAGATTATAAACTTCTCCTGTAATAGACTTTAAAATTTCAGATTGATTTTTTTGAGTAAATTTTTCATAATTAATATTTAAAAATTTAGAAAAAACCTTATAAGCGATCGCATGATAACGCCCTTTAGAAAATCTTGCCAAAAGATGAAAATAATACGCATTTAACAAAGCTCTAAACACATAAAAAACAATAAGCCCCACTCCAAAATAAACAATGATTTCAAAAACAGGGATATTAAGATATTCTTTTAGGCTGATTAAATATTTATTACGATCAAAATAAGAAAAATCACTGGCCAAAGTGATAAAAGGCATTACCAAAGAAATCGCAAAAGTTTCTATAAAAGAAATAAATATTGAAAAAACAAGCAAGAAAAATAAAAAATTTTTATCTTCCTTACTTAAAATAAAAAAAAGTTTTTTTAACACTGTTTTTCCCAATCAAAAGCAGATTTGCAAATAAGCTCTAAATCATCATATTTAGGCTGCCAAGAAGTAAGATTTCTGATTTTACTTGCATCAGAAATCAATACACTAGGATCACCCGCACGGCGTGGGGCAAGTTCTACTTTAAAATCCACTCCGCTAACTTTTTTCATCGCTTCAATCACTTCTTTTACGCTAAAACCATGTCCATAACCTACATTAAAAACATTGCTTTCATTCTCTTGTAAATAATCCAAAGCCGCTAAATGCGCACTTGAAATATCATCTACATGGATAAAATCTCTTATGCAAGTACCATCTTTTGTATCATAATCATCGCCAAATATGAAAAGTTTATCACGTTTTCCTGCGGCACATTCAGCTGCAACTTTTATGAGTAATGTTGCTTTTGGATAGCGTTGTCCTAAAGTATAATCCATACAAGCACCTGCAACATTAAAATATCTTAAAATGCAATGCTTAAATTCAGGATTTGCCATACTTGCATCACGCAAAACCTCTTCGCTCATAAGCTTACTACGCCCATAAGGATTAATAGGTGCTAAAGGGCTTATTTCGCTCACAACGGGAGTTTGTGGTTCGCCATAAGTGGCTGCCGTTGAAGAAAATATAAATTTATTTACTCCAGTTTGTAAACAAGTTTCGATAAGATTTGTCGTATTAACAGTGTTGTTCATATAATATTTTAAAGGGTTTTGCATACTTTCAAAAACTTCAATGCTCGCTGCAAAATGCACAATAGCGTCAAATTTTTCTCTCTCAAACAATGCTTTTACGCCTTGAAAATCACTTAAATCTTGTTCAAAAAATTTAAAAGATCTTATTTTTTGCAAATCTTCTATTGCAATTTTAGAACCCTTAGAAAGATTATCTAAAACACAAATTTCATGATCTGTTTTTAAAAATTGTCTTAAAGTATGAGAACCTATATAACCTGCACCACCGCTAATAAGAATTTTCATCATCATTCCTTTTTTAAAAAATGTCAAAAATAAATTTTAATATATTTTCTTAAATACTTAAGATCGAACTTTTGAAATTTCACTCTCACAAGCTTTTGCAAAAACTTCTGTATAAGAACGATCTGATTTTTTTTCACGCAAAAAATCTCTCATATAAGAAAGAAAATCAACATAATCTTCTTCACTAACATTAGCTTTAATAAGTTCATATTTTAAAAAAAGCATATAGGTGTTTAAAACATCGCTTTCGCAATATTCGTGGATTTTTTCAAGTTTATTTTCATAAAAAAGTTTCATTACCTCATCGCCATGCACATCATATTTTCCTGGCAAACCCACCATAGAACAAAGTGTATCAAGCTTTATTCCACGCCCGTTAGATCCTAAGGATTCTAATAAATCACAATGTTTTAATTCTGAAAATCTTGTTTTATAATTATTCCATTTATCACTTTGAGTATCCAAATAAGTTGCTGCTTTTAAATTGTATTTTAAAGCCCTTAAAACAAGAACAGGCATATCGAAATTTTTACCATTAAAACTGACTAATTTTGGCTCATAATTTTCTATAAAATTAAAAAAATTAGCAATCATTTCTTTTTCATTTTGTCCATCAATTTTATTCACTTTGATAAATTTTCCAAAATTATCACTTAAAACCGCACAAATACTGATAATTTTATGATAAGGCAAAGGCAAAAACTCACTCCCACTTTGTTCTTTTTGCCACTGAAGTGCTTTTAAACTTACCTCTAAATCACTTCCTTCAAAACCCAAAGTTTTGCGGATAAGCTCAACATCTGGCACACTCTCACAATCAAAAACACAAATATAACCTTCATTTTTTGCCATTTTTAACCTTTTTTTAAATAATTTCGCTAAAATCATAGCAAAAAATTTTAAAATATTAGGCTTTTAATGAAAATAGCAATTGTTCGTTTGTCAGCACTTGGTGATATTATACAAAGTGCCGTGGTTTTGCAATTTATCAAAAATTTTAAAAAAGATATAGAAATTCATTGGTTTGTAGATGAAAAATTTGAAGGCATACTTAAAAACCATCCTTTAATAGACAAACTCTATGCCCTGCCCTTAAAAGACAAAAAAATTTTAAAAAGCCTAAAAATTCTTCTTAAAGCAAGAAAAAACAACTATAATGCAGTAATAGATCTACAAGGGCTCATAAAATCTGCTATTGTAAGTCGAATTTTAAGTAGAAATAATTTTGGTTTTGATAAAAATAGTCTTAAAGAAAGTTTTGCTCATAATTTCTACAACCAAAAACTTGAGTTAGATTACAATGAAAATGTATTTGTAAGATACTTAAGTCTTACCTCCTTTATGTTAAATACTGATTTTAATGTCAAAAATTTAGCCTTTAAACAAGATATTTTTAGCGTAGATGAAAATTTAAAACAACTCTTAAATAATAAACTCAAACTCGACAAAAACGAAAAAAACATACTCATACATGTGGGCTCAAGTGTAGAAAATAAAATCTATCCTAAAACCAAACTTGCTATACTTTGCAAACTTTTAATCAATGAATTTCAACAAGCAAAAATTTGGCTCGCTTGGGGAAATGTAAAAGAATACGAATTTGCCAAAGAGATTTTAAATCTTAGTGGTATTGATGAAACACATATAGAATTAGCACCAAAATTCAGCCTTGAAGAGCTAATGGCTTTTACAAAAATGATGAATCTTATCATAGGAAATGATAGTGGTCCAACACATTTGGCTTTTGCTTTAAATAAGGCATCTATTACGATTTTTGGTGCAACACCAAGCTACCGCAATGCTTTTCAAACTCATATCAATAAAATCATTGATGCAGGTAAAAAAATCCAAAATGCCAAGCATATCGATAAAAGTGATTTTTGTATCACGCGTATAGAAGAAGAAGATATCTTCAAACTTGCCAAAGGCTTACTTAATGAAAAATAGTGATAGAATATATCTTAGTCTTTATTATATTTTGAAATTTTTTGTTACTTTTATGCCTGAGTGTATCTTGCATTTTTTAGCTTTGATTGTAGCAAGAATCACTTTTTATCTTAACAAAAAACATCGCAAAATCATCGGTACAAATTTGCAAATCTGCTTCCCTCAATACACTCAAAAAGAACGCGATAAATTGTCTTTGAAAATTTATGAAAATTTTGCTCAATTTGGAATTGATTGTTTGCAAAATCAAAACACTACCAAAGAAAAAATTCTCAATAAAGTAAATTTCATCAATGAAAATTTACTTATAGATGCTCTAGCTTTAAAGCGTCCTATTATCTTCACAACTGCACACTATGGAAACTGGGAAATTTTAAGCCTTGCTTATGCAGCTAAATATGGTGCGATTGCCATAGTAGGGAAAAAGTTAAAAAGTGAAATTATGTATGAAATTTTAAGCCAAAGTCGCACCCAATTTGACATAGAACTTATCGACAAAAAAGGCGGCATAAGACAAATGCTAAGCGCTCTAAAAAAAGGGAGAACTTTAGGAATTTTAACCGATCAAGACTGCGCAGAAAACGAAAGCGTAAGATTAAAATTTTTTAACAAAGAAGTGAATTATCAAATGGGAGCAAGCCTTATCGCACAAAGAAGCAATGCTTTGATCATCCCTGTTTATGCCTATAAAGAAGATGGTAAATTTTGCATAGAGTTTTTTAAAGCAAAAGATTCTCAAAATGCAAGCTTAGAAGAACTGACACTTTATCAAGCACAAAGTTGCGAAGAAATGATTAAAAAAAGACCTTGGGAATACTTTTTTTTTCATAGACGCTTTGCAAGTTATAATAAGGAAATTTACAAGGATGCAAAATGAATCTAAAGCAAATAAGTGTTATTATCATCGTAAAAAATGCAAAACAAACCTTGCTTGAATGTTTAAATTCTTTAAAAGATTTTGATGAAATTATTTTACTTAACAATGAAAGTAGTGATAATACCCTAAATATAGCTAATGAATTTAAAAAAGATTTTGCTAATTTGCACATTTACCACAGTGCTTTTATAGGTTTTGGAGCTTTAAAAAACCTTGCTTTAAGTTATGCAAAAAATGATTGGATTTTAAGCATTGATGCTGATGAAGTGCTTGAAAATGAGTGTATTAAAGAGCTTAAAAATTTAGAACTTCAAAAAGATAATATCATCGCACTTAGTCGTAAAAATCTCTATAAAGGCGAATGGATAAAGGCATGTGGTTGGTGGCCTGATTATGTTTTAAGAATTTTTAATAAAAATTTCACTCGTTTTAATGATAATTTAGTACATGAAAGCCTTGTTTTGCCAAGTAATGCTAAAAAAATTTATCTTAAAAATGGATTAAGGCATTATGCTTTTAGAGATATTTCCCACCTAATTGACAAAATGCAGTACTACTCAAGCCTTTGGGCAAAACAAAATATACACAAAAAAAGTGGTGTTTTAAAAGCAAATTTAAGAGCTTTTTGGACTTTTTTTAGAAATTATTTTTTAAAAAATGGCTTTTTATATGGTTATAAGGGTTTTATAATTAGCGTTTGCAATGCCTTAGGGACTTTTTTTAAATACATGAAATTATATGAACTTCAAAAGCAAAAGCCAAAAACTTGCGCTTTAATAATAACAACTTATAATCAAAAAGAACGCCTTAAATTAGTGCTTGATAGTGTTAAAAATCTAACCTTTTCACCCAATGAAGTTTTAATCGCAGATGATGGTAGCAAAGAAGATACAGCAAGGCTTATTGAAGAATATCAAAAAGATTTTCCTTGCTCTTTAAAACACATTTGGCAAGAAGATGAGGGTTTTCGCGCTGCAAAAAATAGAAATAATGCCATTAGGGTTTCTAAAAGTGAATATATAATTTTAATTGACGGTGATATGATTTTAGAAAAAGACTTTATAAAAAATCATTTCGAATTTGCGAAACGCAAAGTAATTTTACAAGGCTCAAGAATAATTTTAAACGAAAAAGAAAGCGAAGAAATCTTAAAAAATGATGATTATAGTTTAGCTTTTAGCAAAAAAGATTTTAAAAGCTATAAAAATTCTTTTTTAGCCAAAATTATCTATAAAATTTCAAAAATAGATCAAAAATTTTTTAATACCAAAGAAATAATAAAGGGAAGTAAAACCTGCAATATGAGTTTTTTTAAAGCCGATTTTGATGAACTTGATGGTTTTAATGAAAATTTTATTGGTTGGGGTAGAGAAGATAGCGAATTTGTTGCTAGATTTTTGTTTAATAAAGGTATTTTTAGACGCTTAAAATTTAAAGCTATTGCTTATCATATTTATCACGAAGAAAATAGTAAAAAAATGCTTGAAAGTAATCATCAAATTTATTTAGATACCATCAAAAATAAAAAGATTTCTTGGAGATAAAACATGAAGAAAATAGGTGTAGTTATACCAATCTATAATGTAGAAAAATATTTAAAAGAATGTTTAGACAGTGTCATCAATCAAACTTATATTAACTTAGAAATCATACTTGTAAATGATGGTAGTACAGATGAAAACTCACTCAATATTGCAAAAGAATATACCTTAAAAGATAAAAGAATAACTCTTTTTGATAAGAAAAATGGGGGTTTAAGTTCAGCTAGAAATGTAGGTATAGAATACTTTAGTGGGGAGTATAAATTAAAAAACAAAACTCAACATATAAAAGAAAATTCTTTAATAGAATTTCAATTGGATGGTAATAATCCTTATAATATATATAAAGCATATAAAAGCTCTCAAGCTTTTAATAATGAAAAAGATTTAACCAATTTTACTTATCCTAGTATAGATTATATTATATTCTTAGATAGTGATAATTATTGGGAATTAAATTGTATAGAAGAATGTGTTATAAGAATGAAAAATGTGGATGTATTGTGGTTTGACCATGATTGCACCTATGAAGACAATATAAAAAATAAGCACAAAAAAACAAGGATGGAAATTTTTAATTTTAAAGAAGAATGTATAATCACTCCAAAAGAATATGCAAATCGAGCATTAAGTGTAGGATCTAGAGATATTTCTTTTGGATGGAATGGAATGATTGATTTTAATTTTTTAAAGCAAATTAAACTTAAATTTATAAATTTTATTATCAATGAAGATATACACTTTGGAATAATTTTGTTTGCTAGTGCTAATAAAATTTATGTTTTATCGCAAAAGTTGTATTTGTGCCGTTTAAGAGCAAACAGTATATCAAATCATGATAAGAAGATTACAAAAGCAAATGTGTCAGAGTATTTTAAAGATATATATGAAACTTTCGGGGAAAACGCTAAGGAGGCAAAAAATTATTTAAAAGCAGCAAGCAGGGTTATAACTGCTTTAAAATTGATAGAATTTTTTAAAGATCAAAAAAGCGAAAATGCACTTGCTATAAAAGAAACATTTTTACCTTGCTATGCCAAAAAAGCTTTAATGATTAAAAAATTTAAAAAAGATCCTTTAAATTTAAAGGAACAATTGGTTTTAATTAAGCCTTTTATTCAAACAAAACTTCCTTACGATATTTGGAAATTTTGGCAAAAAATAAAAAAAATATTTAATAATAAAAATATAAAAAATTAATTAATTTTTAGGTATAATCACTATAATTATAGGAGAAAATATTTTAATATGCTATTTCAATACATACTTTCATACTTTGTGAAAATAATTTGCTTATTCATCCCTTTTAGAAAAATTAGACATAAAATAAAAAAAACATTTTTACTAAAAAACATACAACGAGATAAAATCGATTCTTATCTACCAAAAAAAACTCTTGCGCAAATTAATAAATACAACAATGAAGATTTAATTAAACTTAATAAAGCTATTATAGGTGAGGAGCATAAAGGATATTTTAATTATGATGAAAAATCTAAAGATCCAAAATCTCCTTTGAATCCTTGGGCTTTTATACGAGTAAAAAATGAAGCTATTACCTTAAAAGCTTCTCTTGAAAGTATATTGCCTGCTATCCAAAGAGGTGTTATAGGATATAATGATTGTACCGATGGAAGTGAAGAAATAATTCTAGAATTTTGCAAACAATATCCTTCATTTATACCAATAAAATATCCTTATGAAATTCAAATTCAAAACCCAAAATCAGAAGAAAATAAACTCTATAGCTATTATAATTATGTTGCAAGTTTTATACCAAAAGATGAATGGCTTATAAAAATAGATGTGGATCATTATTATGATGCAAAAAAATTATATAAGAGTTTTTATATACCTAGAAAAAATTATCATGTAATTAGTTACTCTAGGATAGATTTTATATTTAATGAAGAAAAATTTTATGTTTATCAGAATAAGGAGGGGGAGATTTTAAAAGCTCCTGGAGATTGTTTAGCAATACAAAACACTAACTTATTTTGGAAAGAAATACTTATTGAAGATGATACATTTAAGTGGAATACTGCAAAAAATAATATAGAGAATGCAAAATCATATGAAATTTTAAAAGTTAGAAATAGAATTTATTTTACTACAGAACTTAATAATTATCATTTTCCATTTATAAAAAATTATAGAAAAAATGATTATAAGCAGTTAAATTGGGTTAGCTTAGATGATTTTATTAAAAATTATAAAGAAAAATTAAAAAATCAAATAGATTTTAAAATGCTAGAATACAAAACATTAAAAAAAGTGTACAAAAAGCTTACATCTTCAACAAGCGATAAAATTTAAATTGGATTTTTTTAAAAAAAATATTGATTTTAAAACAAAGAACATTTCGCTTGCTTGATAATGAGTATTTTTCAATTAATAAAAAATACTCAATTAATTTAAGCAAAGTTAAGTTAAAATTGTAATTATATTGCATCTTCTTTAGAAGATATAGAACATTATCTTGTTCTTGTATATTTGTTTTTATATTTTGCAATGTTAATGTTTTGGTTATAGAGAAATTATTTATTTGATAATTGTATAAATTTTTACTCAAGTGAAATATAGTATTTGAAATATTTATCAAAGGGTAGTATAATAAAACATCTTCAGCCATATTTATTTTAGCATTTTCTAGCGATATTAAACCAACAGCCTTGAGATATAATTCTTTTTTTATAACTTTTGCCCACACTGTCCAAAATAAATTTTTAGTTTTTAATAGTTCTTTTAAAAAATCTTTTTTTGCATAACATTTTTCTTGAAAATTCAACTTTCTTTCTATTTTATTATTATTTTCCAATACAAATGCATTAAAAAATAATAAATCTATTTCATTGTTTTTTAAAATTTTCATACATTCTTCACAAGCATTAAGTTCTAAATAATCATCAGGATCTAAAAACATTATATAAGGAGAGTTTGCTACTTTTACACCTTCATATCTAGCTCTTAAAAGTTTTAAATTTTCTTCATTATGTATGATTTTTATTCTATCATCTTTTTTGGCATATTCTTTAGCTATATCTATACTTTTATCACTTCCACAATCATCAACTACAATTATTTCTATATTTTTAAAAGTCTGATTGATACAACTTTCTATTGCCCTTGCTATATATTGTTCCACATTATAAGTTGGTAAGATGATTGAAATTTTAGACATGTTTATTCCTTACTTTATTATAATTTAATTATAACATAAAACCCATTTTGATAAAATCATTAAAAATAAATCTTGATGGAAAATAATTATGAAAAAAGTTATTATTGCTGGAAATGGGCCAAGCTTAAAAGAAATTGATTATTCAAGACTGCCAAATGATTTTGATGTATTTAGATGCAATCAATTTTATTTTGAAGATAAATACTATCTTGGTAAAAAATGCAAAGCAGTATTTTACAACACCATCCTCTTTTTTGAGCAATACTACACTTTAAAACATTTAATCCAAAATCAAGAATACGAGACAGAATTAATCATGTGTTCTAATTTTAATCTAGCTCATATAGAAAATGAAAATTTTTTAAAAAACTTTTATGATTATTTTCCTGATGCTCGTTTGGGATATGATTTTTTTAAACAACTTAAAGAATTTAATGCTTATTTTAAATTTCACGAAATTTATTTTAATCAAAGAATTACCTCAGGAGTCTATATGTGTGCAGTAGCTATAGCTCTAGGATACAAAGAAATTTATCTTACAGGGATTGATTTTTATGATAATGGGGGGGGGTATGCTTTTGATACCAAAAAAGAAAATCTTTTAAAACTAGCCCCTGATTTTAAAAATGATCGCTCACACTATATCGGACACAGCAAAAATACAGACCTAAAAGCTTTAGAATTTCTAGAAAAAACTTACAAAATAAAACTATATTGTTTATGTCCTAACAGTCTTTTAGCAAATTTTATACAACTAGCACCAAATTTAAATTCAAATTTTATCATACAAGAAAAAAACAACTATATTAAAGATATACTCATACCGTCCAAAGAAGCTTATAATAATTTCTCAAAAAATTTTAATCTTCCAAATAAACCTAAACTTAAAGAAAATATTTATTTTAAGATTTTACAAGATTTATTAAAATTACCTAGTGATATAAAGCATTATTTCAAAGGAAAATAAATGAAAGAAATAAAAATACAAAATATAATCATAAGTGAAGAAAAAGCACCCTTAGTCGTACCTGAAATAGGCATTAATCACAATGGCAGTTTAGAACTAGCTAAAATTATGGTAGATGCAGCCTTTAGCGCAGGTGCTAAGATTATAAAGCATCAAACCCACATCGTTGAAGATGAGATGAGTAAGGCCGCTAAAAAAGTAATTCCTGGTAATGCAAAAATAAGCATTTATGAGATTATGCAAAAATGCGCTTTGGATTATAAAGATGAGCTAGCACTTAAAGAATACACAGAAAAATTAGGTCTTGTTTATCTTAGCACACCTTTTTCTCGTGCAGGTGCAAACCGCTTAGAAGATATGGGAGTTAGTGCTTTTAAGATCGGTTCAGGTGAGTGTAATAATTATCCGCTTATTAAACACATAGCAGCCTTTAAAAAGCCTATGATAGTTAGCACAGGAATGAATAGTATTGAAAGTATAAAACCAACTGTAAAAATCTTATTAGACAATGAAATTCCCTTTGTTTTAATGCACACGACCAATCTTTACCCAACCCCGCATAATCTTGTAAGATTAAACGCTATGCTTGAATTAAAAAAAGAATTTTCTTGTATGGTAGGCTTAAGCGACCACACAACAGATAATCTTGCGTGTTTAGGTGCAGTTGCACTTGGAGCTTGCGTACTTGAAAGACATTTTACT
Organism: Campylobacter sp. BCW_6468; assembly: GCF_001762865.1. NCBI lineage: Bacteria > Pseudomonadati > Campylobacterota > Epsilonproteobacteria > Campylobacterales > Campylobacteraceae > Campylobacter > Campylobacter sp. BCW_6468. The sequence goes on along the minus strand of NZ_MJXQ01000039.1, from coordinate 158,420 downwards.
GATAGTATGCATAGAAGTGGCCCTGATATAGTTTGTTCTATGGATACACAGGCTTTAAAAGAGCTTATTATACAAAGTGAGCAAATGGCTATAATGAGAGGAAATAATGAAAGCAAAAAAGCAGCTAAGCAAGAACAAGTTACAATTGATTTTGCCTTTGCAAGCGTAGTTAGCATTAAAGATATTAAAAAAGGCGAAGTTTTATCTATGGACAATATCTGGGTTAAAAGACCTGGACTTGGTGGAATTAGTGCGTCTGAATTTGAAAATATTTTAGGCAAAAAAGCATTAAGAGATATAGAAAATGATACTCAGTTAAGCTATGAGGATTTTGCGTGAAAAAAATCCTTTTTATAACAGGTACTAGGGCTGATTATTCTAAGATTAAATCTTTAATGTACAGGGTGCAAAACTCAAGCGAATTTGAACTTTACATCTTTGCAACAGGAATGCACTTAAGCAAAAATTTTGGCTATACAGTTAAAGAGCTTTATAAAAATGGCTTTAAAAATATTTATGAATTTATAAATTATGATAAATATTATCAAACTGATAAGGCTTTAGCTACTACAATTGATGGATTTTCAAGGTATGTAAATGAGCTAAAACCTGATTTAATCGTAGTACATGGAGATAGAATTGAGCCTTTAGCAGCAGCTATTGTTGGAGCATTAAATAATATCTTAGTAGCGCATATTGAAGGCGGAGAGATTTCAGGAACTATTGATGATAGCTTACGCCACGCTATATCAAAACTAGCACATATTCATTTAGTAAATGATGAGTTTGCAAAAAGGCGTTTAATGCAGCTTGGAGAAGATGAAAAATCTATTTTTATCATAGGTTCGCCTGATTTAGAACTTTTAAACGATAATAAAATTTCACTTAATGAAGCAAAAAAATATTATGATATAAATTATGAAAACTACGCTTTGCTTATGTTTCATCCTGTTACAACTGAAATTACAAGCATTAAAAATCAAGCAGATAATTTAGTAAAAGCACTGATACAAAGTAACAAAAATTATATTGTTATTTATCCAAATAATGATTTAGGTTTTGAATTAATCTTGCAAAGCTATGAAGAACTTAAAAATAACCCTAGATTTAAGCTTTTTCCATCGCTTAGATTTGAGTATTTTATAACTTTGTTAAAAAATGCTGATTTTATAATAGGTAATTCAAGTTGTATTTTAAAAGAGGCCTTATACTTAAAAACAGCAGGGATTTTAGTTGGCTCAAGACAAAATGGAAGACTTGGCAATGAAAATACACTAAAAGTTAATGCAAATAGTGATGAAATACTAAAAGCTATTAACACCATTCATAAAAAACAAGATTTATTTAGCGCTAAGTTAGAGATTTTAGATAGCTCAAAATTATTTTTTGAATATTTATTAAGCGGAGAATTTTTTAAACTCAGCACACAAAAAGTTTTTAAGGATATAAAACATGCTTAAAAAAATCATTTCTTTATATAAAAGATACTCGATTTCTAAAAAATTGGTTTTAGATAATGAGCATTTCATTAAGGAAAATAAAAACATCTATGGAAAAAAACATAAGGGCTTTTTTGACCTTGATGAAAAGGCTAAGGATGTGAAATCACCCCTTAATCCTTGGGGATTTATCAGGGTTAAAAATGAAGCTTTAACCCTAAGAGTTTCTTTAGAAAGTATACTACCTGCTTTACAAAGAGGAATTATAGCTTACAACGACTGTGATGATGGGAGTGAAGAGCTTATTTTAGAATTTTGCAAGCAATATCCCAACTTCATTGCTAAAAAATATCCTTATAAAGTAGATCTAGAAAATCCTAAAAATGAAGAAAATAAACTTTACTCTTATTACAATTGGGCAGCATCTTTTATACCCTTAGATGAGTGGTTTATAAAAATCGATGTGGATCATTACTACGATGCCAAGAAGCTTTATAAGAGTTTTTATAGGATTGATCAAGAAAATAAAGCCTTATGCTACCCAAGAATTAATTTTATAATCTTAAATGGAAATATTTATGTGCAAAATAGTGGAAATTATGGATTCATAGGGGGGGGGGGATCAACTCTTGATTAAAAGAAGAAATAGTAGCTTTATAGAAAAAAGGGTTTCAAAAAAAAGCCAATGGATAGATCCTAAGGGACTTATAAAAGAACTCTACTCCGAGCAACAAGTCTTATCTCAAGGAGTGAAAATACTACAAGCTCCCCTACTTCAGTGGCATTTTCCTGCCTTAAAATACCGCCGAAACGATTACCAACAATATTTAGATATCTTGAGTTTAGAAGAATTTCAGGCCTTTCATCGTAAGAGCAAAGAGGCTAAAAAAATAGACTTTGCCATGCTAAAACGCCCTGTAATCGAGCAAATATTAAAGAAATTTCAAGGAGAGATAAAATGAGCTTAGCAATAATCCCTGCTCGTGGTGGCTCAAAGGGTATTAAAAATAAAAATTTGGTTTTATTAAACAATAAACCTTTAATTTACTACACCATTAAAGCTGCACTAAATGCTAAAAGCATTAGTAAAGTCGTTGTAAGCAGTGATAGTGATGAAATTTTAAATTATGCAAAAAGCCAAAATGTTGATATTTTAAAACGCCCAATTAGCCTTGCACGAGATAATACTACAAGCGATAAAGTGCTTTTACATGCTCTAAAATTTTACAAAGATTATGAAGATGTAGTTTTTTTACAACCCACTTCGCCGCTAAGAACAAATATTCATATTGATGAGGCTTTTAATCTTTATAAAAATAGCAATGCAAATGCCCTAATTAGCGTAAGCGAATGTGATAATAAAATTCTAAAAGCCTTTGTTTGCAATGATTGTGGCGATTTAGCAGGGATTTGTAATGATGAATATCCTTTTATACCAAGGCAAAAATTGCCTAAAACTTATATGAGCAATGGTGCAATTTATATTTTAAAGATAAAAGAATTTTTAAACAATCCTAGCTTTTTACAAAGCAAAACTAAGCATTTTTTAATGGATGAAAGCTCAAGTTTAGATATTGACTGTTTAGAGGATTTAAAAAAGGCTGAACAGATATGGAAAAAATAACCTTAAAATGCAATAAAAATATATTAAATTTATTAAAGCAATATAATATTTATACAAAAAACTTACATAGAAAATCCTAGAAGATTTTCAAGACTAAAAACCAAAGATTTTATAACCATTCCATTGGAAAACAATCAACTAGAGAGTGTGGCTGGGCTGGGGATAGAAGAATATTATGCTTTTAAATTTAGCAATATCTTGCATGAAATGGGTTCATTTTCTTTTAGCAGATCTTTTCTACCTCATTATACAAAAGTTGGAAGGTATTGTTCAATTTCCGATGGGGTTTCTATGTTTAACTTTCAACATTCTATGGATAGAATCAGCACTGCAAGTTTTACCTATGAAACAAATCATAGTTTTATTAACGACGCTTGCCAAAATCACATCAACAAAACATTTCCTATAGTTAACCATAATCCAAGCTCATCAATAACGCATTTAATTATACAAGATGATGTTTGGATAGGAAAAGATGTTTTGCTTAAACAGGGTATCACACTTGGGACTGGATGTGTCATAAGACAAAGAGCTGTACTTACTAAAGATGTACTACCTTATGCTATAGTTGCAGGAATTCCAGCCAAAATTATCAAATATAGATTTGATGAAAAAACAATAGAAAGATTATTAAAATTTCAATGGTGGAGATATCATTTTGCTGATTTTTATGATATTGATCTTAATTTAAAAATAAACCAATATCTTGACCTACTAGAAGAAAAAATCATAAAAAAAATCAATTTCCTACTATAATCCAAATAAACTTTATTTTAGAGATATTTTAGAACTAAAATCAAAAAAAATTTTTAATCTATTTTAATCTATTTTTCACCCCTACTTCCTCTCTCTTTAAAACCTCAAATAATTTTTGATGAAAGGTATCATTTTCAAAGTCTAAAGAAAGCTTTTTTATAAGTTCATTGCTTTTCTTTTTATCTCTATAATTTTGATTTAAAATTTCTTTATTTTTGTTTTCATATCTTCCATTTGGATTAAATTCATAATGATAAATGCAAATTTTAAAAACGGCTATTTTCTCACAAAACATAAAATAAATATAACAAAAAAGCACATCTTCGCCGTAACTCAAACGCTCATCTATTTTAATTTTTTCAAAACTTTTTAAGATGATATCTTTTTTAAAGCACTTCGCCCAAACCGACCAGCAAAAATGCCTTTGCTTGCTTAAGAATTCTAAAAATTCCTTTTGATTCAAAACTTCATCTTGTTTAAAACGATAAAATTGTTTGGTTTTTACCCTATGTACAAAGGCATCAAAACAAAGCAAATCAAAACCTTTTTTCATCTCTTTAAACGCTATTTCACAAGCACCAGGTGTCAAAAAATCATCACTATCTAAAAACATTATAAAATCAGAACTAGAATGCAAAACTCCTATATTTCTACTTGCAAAAGTGCCTAAATTTTCTTCATTTTGAAAGATTTTTATTCTTGGATCTTTTTTAGCAAATTCTAAAACTATATTTAAACTATTATCTTTACTTTTATCATCGATAATCAAAATTTCAATATCTTTTAAAGTCTGATTTATACAACTTTGTAAAGCCCTTGAAATAAAATCACAAGAATTAAAAAGCGGGATTATGATCGAAAGTTGTGGCATATTTTTCCTAAATTTTGTTAAAATAATAAAAACAATTCTATCAAAGTTTAGGAAATTTATGAAAATTTTTATACATCTTCCCACTTGGCTGGGCGATGCAGTGATGGCTTCACCTGCTTTATACGCTATAAAAGAACATTTTAAAAATGCCCAATTTATCCTTTATGGCTCTTTGGTTTCCACAGCACTTTTTAAAGAATTTCCTAATTCTAAAATCATCATAGAAAATAAACAATCTCGCTATAAACAAGCCCTATCTTTACGTAAAGAACTTGATAAAATCGATCTTAGCTTTACTTTTAGATCTGCGTTTTCTTCTAAGATTATCTTGCATATTCTTAAAACAAAACAAAGATATTTTTTTGACAAAAACAAGCACAAAGAAGAACATCAAGTTTTAAAATACCTTTATTTTATAGAAAACGCACTTAGTATAAAAGCTCATTTTAAAGACTTAAAGCTTCCCTTTAAGCTAAAATTTCAAAACCCTCTTGTCTTAAAAAATGGTAAAAAAATTCTAGGACTCAACCCTGGTGCAAGCTTTGGAAGTGCAAAAAGATGGGATGCGAGTTATTTTGCTAAAGTGGCTTTAAATTTCAGCCAAAGTCATGAAATTTTAATCTTTGGCGCAGGAAAAGCCGAACAAGAACTTTGTAATGAAATTTATCAAATTTTAAAAGAACAAAACATAAAAGTAAAAAATCTTTGCAATAAAACCACCATCAAAACCCTTTGTCAAAATATCGCTTTTTGCGATCTTTTCATCACAAATGACAGTGGACCTATGCACATAAGTGCGGTTTATAAGGTAAAAACCGTGGCTATTTTTGGCTCCACAAAATTTACCCAAACTTCACCTTGGCAAAATCAAAACGCAAAATTAGTGCATTTAGATCTAGCTTGTATGCCTTGTATGCAAAAAACCTGCCCTTTAAAACACCACAAATGCATGAAAGATTTAAAGCCTCAAAGGGTTATAGAAGAGGCTAGAAATTTACTTAAAAACTCTCATCTATGATCTGACAAAGTGTGTGTATGATTAAAATGTGCATTTCTTGAATTCTAGCCGTATCATCGCTTGGCACAACAAGATTATGATCACAAAGCTTATTCATCATTCCACCGCCCTTTCCACTAAGCCCTAAACAAAGCATATTAAGTTCTTTTGCTTTTTTAAAAGCTTCTAAAACATTGGGACTTTTTCCACTGGTTGAAATGCCGATTAAAACATCATTTTCATTTCCTAAAGCCTCCACTTGTCTTGAAAAAACAAACTCAAAACCATAGTCATTTCCTATAGCACTAAGCGCTGAAATATCGGTTGTAAGTGCTATACCTGCTAAAGCCTTGCGTTCTTTTTTATAACGCCCACTAAGTTCAGCTGCAAAATGCTGTGCATCAGCTGCACTTCCACCATTTCCGCAAATTAAAATTTTACCACCTTTTTTAAGACATTCACATAAAAGCTCGCCTATTTTAGCGATTTGTCCTTTTAAAATTTCACTTTCTTGAACGATTTTTTGATGTTCTTGCCATTCTTTTTTTACTAAATTTATCATTTTTTATCCTTAATCTTTTCTATAATCTTACTCGTACTAAATCCTTCTTCAAAATCGATTAATTCAACTCTTGAAATCAAATTTGAACCTACAACAAGCTTATCTTTATAATCAGCTCCTTTAACCAAAATATCAGGCTTTAAAAAGCTTATAAGTTCTAAAGGTGTGTCTTCATCAAAAATCACTACAAAATCTACAAAATAAAAAGCTGCCAACATACAAGCTCTTTGAAACTCTGAATTTACAGGACGACTCTCACCTTTGAGTCTTTTCACACTCGCATCTGAGTTCAAACCTACAATCAAAATATCGCCCAATCTTTTAGCTTTCTCAAGATATTTTATATGTCCAAAATGCACGATATCAAAACAACCATTTGTAAAAACAATCTTTTTATCATTTTGTTTTAAAAGCGTTAAAAGCTCTTCTTTGCTTTTGATCTTTTTCTCAAAACTCATACTTTTAAAACTTCTAATCTCATCAAAACTCACACTCACACTACCTATTTTACTTACCACAACGGCTGCAGCTTCATTGGCAAGTTCGCAAGCTTTAAAAATTTCAATCCCATTTGCCAAACAAAAAGCCAAAACGGCAATCACACTATCGCCCGCTCCTGTTACATCATAAACTTCTAAGGCTTTAGCAGGTGCGATTTTTAAACCCTCATTAAAAAGCGCAATCCCCGCTTCTGAAAGAGTGATAATAGAATAACGTAAAGAAAAATCTTCTTTTAATTTTTTAATCCCTTTTTCTAAATTTTCACCCTCTAAATTTTCAAATTTCAAAGCTTCTAAAGCTTCTTTTTTATTAGGCGTGAGCAAGGTTGCACCGCTATATTTACTAAAATCACTCCCTTTAGGATCAACTAAAACAGGGATATTTAAAGCCTTAGCCTTTTTTATCACAGCCTTACAAACCTTAGGCGTTAAAATACCCTTAGCATAATCGCTTAAAACCACAGCTTTAAAATCTTTAATCTTTTCATCAAACAAAGTAATAAGCTCATTTTCAAGCAAAATCTCACTTGTATCTTCTTCATCTAGTCTTAAAACCTGCTGATTGTGTGCCATAATGCGATTTTTAAAAGGGGTTTTGCGTCCTTTTTGGATCAAAAATCCTCCTTTTAAATTTTCTTGTAAAAATTTCCCACTCTTATCATCACCCACAATACCAAGTGCAAAAACATCAGCTCCTAAACTTTTTAAATTTGCATAAACATTCGCAGCCCCGCCTAATCTTTTATCTTCCTTAAGAGTTTTAGCTACCAAAACAGGGGCTTCAGGACTGATACGCGAACAATCACACCAAGTGTAATTATCCACCATAAAATCCCCTATAATTAAAATTTTAGGTTTTTGCTGGCTTAAAAACTCAAGCATTTACTTCCTTTTCAAAAAGTCTTTTTATCTCATCTAAATAATCTTTAATCCCCTCTTCAAGACTAAATTTTGGCTGATAATCCCAAGTTTGATCTAGTTTTGCTTCAGTATGGAATTGATAAGATTTTACATAAGGATTTGGGATATATTCACAAGGCAAATCAGTCTTTAACTCTTTTTGCAAAATATCAACTATATCTTGAAAGGTTCTTGCTTTACCACTGCCTACATTATAAACCCCACATTTTGAATCAAGGGCGATTAAATTAGCACTAATAACATCTTTAATATAAGTAAAATCTCTATAAATTTGATCACTTCCTTCAAACAATCGTGGATTTTTTCCTGCTAAAATTTGATGGCCAAATTGCAAAACCATAGAAGCGGTTTTGTTTTTATAAAATTCGCCTTTTCCATAAACATTAAAATATCTAAGTCCTACCAAATGAGCTTTATCGTAATATTTTTTCGCTAACTTATCCATCATCAATTTTGAAAAAGCATAAGGATTTTTTGGTTCTTCATCTTTACCTATAGTTTGTGGACTTTTTGCATCACCATAAACCGAAGCTGAACTTGCATAAATAAGCTTTGCATTAAGATCTATGCTAAGTTCTATAAAATCTTTAAAAGTATTTAAATTGGTTTGTAAAACCTTAGTTTGATCAAAAACCGTAGTGTCTGAAATTGCTGCTTGATGAAAAATAATCTCTGGCTTAAAATCTTCAATCTTTTTTAAAACTTTTTCATCGTTAATATCGCCTGCAAAAAGTTCTCCATCAAATTCAAGTAAATTTTTAAAATGTCCAAAACTTTGTAAATTTCCATTTTCAAAAGTCGCACTGCTACGCATTTTATCAATGATTAAAATTTCATGTTTTTCTTGCAAATTTAAAGCCAGTTGCGAACCTATAAATCCTGCACCACCTGTGATTGCTACTCTCATTTAAATGTCCTTTTCTTTAAAAAAACTCAAAATTTCTTTTAAATTTTTAAATTGTCTAAAAAAATCGCCTTCTTTTTTTTCTTCATTTACTAAAACCAAAGTGCCAATATTAGCATTTAACCCTGCTTGCATATCGCTTAGATTATCTCCGATAAAAATAGAATTTTTCATATCTAAATTAAACTCATCTTTTGCTTTTAAAAGCATTCCTGCTTTAGGTTTGCGACATTCACAACCTTCTAAATGCGGACAATGATAAATTTTATCAATTTTTATACCTTGTTTAGTAAATTCTTTAAGCATATAATCACAAAGCTTAAAAAAATCACTTTCCTTATAATATCCTCTTGCAATGCCTGATTGATTTGTCGCTATAAAAAGCAAATATTTTTTAGCTAAAAAATATCTACAAAGTTCAAAAATTCCATCACAAAATTCAAAATCTTCTATTTTATAGACATATTTTTTATCTATATTAATCACACCGTCTCTATCTAAAAATAATGCTTTTGTTTTCATAAAAAACATTATAATATAGCTTTTTTGAAAAGAAAATAAACATTATCTTTATTTTCTTAAGATTTTTATAAAAATAAAGATATATAATATCTGGCAATCTAATTTTTACTGAGGAGAAATCAAATGAAAAAATTATTAGTAGTTTCTGCTTTGGCATGTCTTGGTGTTTCTGCTTTTGCTGCAGATGGTGCTACACTTTTTAAAAAATGCGCAGTATGCCATGGTGCAAATGCTGACAAAGTTTACTTAAACAAAGTTCCAGCCTTAAAAACTCTTTCTTCTGCTGAAAGACTTCAATACATGAAAGAATATTCAGAAGGTAAAAGAAATGCTTATGGTCAAGGTGCGATCATGAAACTTAACCTTAAAGGTTTAACTGAAGAAGATTTTAAAGCTATCGAAGCTCATATTGAGACTTTAAAATAATTTCTAAAAAAGGCTTTCCTTTTTAAGAAAGCCTTTTTTTATCCAAAGCTTCTTTTTTACGTCTTTCTAATTCTATAGCATCACGCAAAGAATCCTCATCATCATTTAAAGTAGTAAATTTATAATCATCATCAAATTGCTTATTTTTAATCCCCCAAAGCAAAGTTGCCAAAATGATAAAAAACGCTAAGATAGAAACTCCTATCATCATCATGATTATACTATTCATTCTTTAATCCTTAAAGCATTTAAAACGACTATTATACTACTAAAAGACATAGAAATAGCAGCAAATAAAGGATTTATCATACCCAAAAAAGCCAAAGGTATGGTGCAAGCATTATAAAACAAAGAAAAAGCAAGATTTTGCTTGATAATTTTAAAGGTGTTTTTAGATAATTTGATGGCTTTTTTTAAAGAAAGCAAGTCATTTTTCAAAAGCAAAACATCACTACTTTCTATAGCTAGATCACTTCCTTCTCTTAAAGTCATTGAAACACTTGCGTATTTTAAAGCTAGTGCATCATTTACCCCATCACCTACAAATAAAACTTTGTAATTTTTACTTAAATTTTCTATAGTTTTCATCTTATCTTCAGGCAAACAAGAAGCTTGATAATTTTGAATTTCTAACTTTTTAGCGATTTTTTCCACTGCTTTTTGATGATCGCCACTGAGTATCATTAATTCTTTCTTTTCTTTTTTAAGATAAGCGATAAGCTCTTTTGCACCTTCTCTTAAAACACTATCAAACTCAAAAAAAGCTAAAATTTTACCTTCCTTGGCAAAAATAAAATGCGTATTATCAAATTCTTTAGCCACAATACCCTTTTCTTGCAAAAATTTAGAACTTCCGCCTAAAAGCAACTCTTCATTTAACTCAGCACTTAAACCTTTAGCTTGAATACTCGAATGCTTTTTAAAATCCAAATTTAAATCCTTAGCTCCTTTTTGCTTTAAATACGACGCAATATTTTGAGATATAGGATGTTTAGAAAGTTTTACAAAATTATAAAGCTCATTTAAATCAAGCGCTTTATCTAGAAAAACCTCTTTAAGTTCAAGCTCTATTTTGGTTAAAATACCCGTTTTATCAAACACCACACAATCACATTTGCTTAAATCCTCTATCACGCTAGAACTTTTAAACAAAATATGTTTTTTCAAAGCTCTACCTAAAGCTACAAGATTACTCACGGGCGTTGCTAAAGCCAAAGCACAAGGACAAGCGATAATCAAAACTGCAATCGCATTAACTAAAGAAATTTCAAAACTCTCTTCCTTATAAAAAAACCAAAAAGCAAAACAAATAAAAGCAATCAATAAAACCGTTCTAGAAAAATAAGCCAAAAGACTATTAACCAAACTTTCAAGTTTTGCTTTTTTAGAGCTTGCAAGTTCTAAAAGCTGGATAATTTGACTGAGTTTTGAATCTTTGTAAAGCTTTGTTGCTTCATACTCCACACTTCCATCAAGCACTATACAAGCTGAAAAAATTTCATCTTCTTTTTGTATGAGTTTTGGGGTATTTTCTCCATTTAAAGAAGAAGTATCCACGCTCATTTCACCACTTTTACAAATCCCATCGATTAAAATTTTATCTCCAGTTTTAAGCAAAATTCTATCCCCCAAACAAACCTTTTGCACTTCTTTAGAGACAAATTCTTTACCATTGAAAACTAAAACTTCATTTTGCAAAAAATCATTAAGCCCATCTATAGTATCTAAAGCACGCTTTTTGCTAAACATCTCAAGATATTTACCTATAAAAACAAAGCAAATTATCATCGCCACAGAGTCAAAATACACCTCCCCTACCCTAAAAAACATGGCCCATAAAGAATAAACATAAGCCAAACTCGCTCCACTAATCACCAATACATCCATATTTAAACTATTCATTTTTAAAGTTTTAAAAGCACTTTTATAAAAATGAGATCCCGTATAAAAAAGCACAGGAGAACAAAGGATAAATTCAGCAAAATTTAAAATATCCTTAGTGTCCTTATCCATACCGCTAAAAAATCCTGCGTATTTTGCCACTGCTATCCACATGATATTCATCACACAAGCTATAGCCACAACAAGCTTAGAATAAAATTCCCTTTTTAGTAAATCCGCTTTTTTTGAAGCCTTGCTCGCATCATAAGCACTCGCTTTATAGCCTATGCTTTCAATAAGTCTTAAAATTTGCACCAAAGAAATGCTTTGCTCATCAAAAACAATGCGTGCTTTATGGTTTAAATGATTAATATCAAGTTCTAAAATTCCTTCTTGTTTGGTTAAAATTTTCTCATTAAGCCACACACAAGCTGCACATTCTATACCGTGTATCATGAGATAAATTTCACTAAATCCTTCTTTGGTTTTAGCGATAAACTCATCATAATTTTTCATTTCATTTTGAAAATTTACAGGGCTTAAAGTTTGATTTCCAAGCTTTTCATAAAACTCATCTAATCCACTTTCATGCAAAATTTCCCAAACGCTCTCACAACCTTTACAACAAAAAAATTTACCCTTATACTCTATCATTTGGGCTTGTTTATAATCAAGTTTGCAATGTTCACATTTCATAATCATTCTTTAAAAAAATATTTTTTATAATTATAAACAAATTTGACAAAAAGTGCATTTTTTTATTAAAATCACATTTTACAAAAATTATTCTGCTAAATCTTACGAGGACTTATGGAAAAAGAAAAAAAACAACATCAAAGAACCCACGTTCCAGTGGAAGGTTATAAAATCGAAGAATTAAAATTATTAGATTTAGAAAATCTAGTTAAAATCGCTAATGAATGTGAAATCGAAAACCCAAGAGAATTTCGCCGCCAAGAACTTATTTTTGAAATTTTAAAAGCACAAACAAAAAAAGGCGGTTTTATACTTTTTACAGGGATTTTAGAAATTTCTTCCGAAGGTTATGGCTTTTTAAGAGGTATGGACTCTAATCTTAGCGATAGTGTTAATGACGCTTATGTTTCAAATTCACAAATTAAAAAATTTGCTCTGCGTGTAGGCGATATCGTTACAGGACAAGTTAGAGAACCAAAAGATCAAGAAAAATACTACGCTCTTTTAAAAATCGAAGCGATCAATTATCTGCCTTTGCAAGAAGCCAAAGAAAGACCTTTGTTTGATAACTTAACCCCTATTTTTCCAACAGAAAAAATCAAACTCGAATACGATGCAATGAAGCTTACAGGTCGTGTTTTGGATCTTTTTACTCCTATAGGAAAAGGACAACGCGGGCTTATCGTTGCTCCACCACGCACAGGTAAAACAGAGCTTATGAAAGAACTTGCTACTGCTATTGCAAAAAACCACCCAGAAATGCATTTAATCGTACTTTTAGTCGATGAAAGGCCTGAAGAAGTTACCGATATGCAAAGATGTGTAAAAGGCGAAGTTTTTAGTTCTACTTTTGATTTACCTGCTTATAATCATGTGCGTGTAGCCGAACTCGTGATAGAAAAAGCCAAAAGAATGGTAGAAACAGGCAAAGATGTTATCATCTTACTTGATAGTATCACAAGACTGGCACGTGCTTATAACACCGCAACTCCAAGCAGTGGAAAAGTCCTAAGCGGCGGAGTGGATGCTAATGCCCTACACAAGCCAAAACGCTTCTTTGGTGCAGCTAGAAATATAGAAAATGGAGGCTCTTTAACCATAGTTGCTACAGCTTTAATTGATACAGGTTCAAGAATGGATGATGTGATTTTTGAAGAATTTAAAGGCACAGGAAATAGCGAAATAGTTCTTGATAGAAATATCGCCGATAGAAGAATTTATCCTGCGATTAATATCATCAAATCAGGAACAAGAAAAGAAGAATTGCTCCAAGGCGTAGCAAATCTTCAAAAAATTTGGGCAATCCGTTCAGCGATTTCTCAAATGGATGATGTTGAAGCGTTGAAATTTTTATATTCTAAAATGCTTAAAACCAAAGACAATGTAGAACTTTTATCTATAATGAACGAGTAGAAAATGCTTCAAGCTTTAGCGATTAAATACAGACCAAAAACCTTTGATGAACTCATAGGACAAAAGACAGTTAGCGTAAGTTTAAAATACGCCCTAAATCATAATCGCTTAGCTCATGCTTATCTTTTTTCAGGACTTAGAGGAAGTGGAAAAACTTCAAGTGCTAGAATTTTTTCTCGTGCTTTAGTTTGCGAACAAGGACCAAGTGATACTCCATGTGGCACTTGCAAACACTGTCTTGCAGCACTTGAAGGCAAACACATAGACATTATAGAAATGGATGCTGCAAGCAACCGTGGGCTTGAAGATATACAAGCCTTAATTGAACAAACCAAATACACCCCTTCTATGGCAAGATTTAAAATTTTCATCATTGATGAAGTACATATGCTTACCCCACAGGCTGCAAATGCACTTTTAAAAACCTTAGAAGAACCCCCAAGTTATGTTAAATTTATACTTGCAACCACTGATCCTTTAAAACTCCCAGCTACCGTGCTTTCAAGAACGCAACATTTTCGCTTTAAACAAATTCCGCAGAGTGAAATTTTAAATCATCTTAAAGAAATTTTACTTAAAGAAAATGTTAAATTTGAAGAAGAAGCTTTAAAATTTATAGCAAGAAGCGGCAATGGATCTTTAAGAGATACTTTAACCTTGCTTGACCAAGCTATTATTTTTTGTCAAAATGAAATCAGTATTAGTAAAATTACAGATATGTTAGGCTTTTTAGATCCTCAAAAAATCAAAGCCTTTTATCAGGCTATCTTAACAAAAGACAAGGAAAAAGTTTTTGCGTATTTAGAGGAATTACAAGATTATGAAGCCTCAAGCGTGATTGATGAAATGCTTTTTTATTTAAAAGAAAGTTTTTTTGCAAAAAGTACAGAATTTTCTACTTTAATTTATGAAAGATTTTTCCGTATTTTATCAAAAGCTAAGAATATGCTTTGCGATGATGATGGCTTTACGCTTTGTGTTATGGCTTTTATGATGATGGAAGCAAGTCATTTAAAAGAAATTGACGCACAAATCCAAGCAATCAAACAAGAAAATACAACAAATATTATACCTAGGATCACAGCTTCTCCTATCATACCTCATCTTGAGAAAAAAACAGAAAAAAATGCTTATGAAATCTTACTTGATAGTATTTATGATAGGGATTTTGATCTTGCAGAATGCTTTAAACAAAGTACAAATTTTATTAGTTTTGAAAACAATACTTTAAATATAAACTCAAACGCACAAGGACAAAATCGCGATACACTCAATAAAGGTTTTAAACTCATACAAGAACTTTTTAAGGCTAAATTTGGGGAAAATGCTAAAATTAATGTGCAAAAAGTACTAACAATTGATGAAAATAAGCTTCAATCCTTAACTCAAGAATTACCAAACAATGAAAATAAAAACATAGATATTCAAAGTTCTATTAATATGCTTAAAGAAGGGGCCAAAAAATTTGACCCACAAGAAGATCTTAAAGAGGCTCTTAAAGATTGTTTTGGAGAGCCTAGTATAGAAAATTAATCATTTTTAAGAGAGATGAAAATCAAAGCCAAAAACATATAAGTTACCAATCTTGTAGTATCAGGTAAACCTTTCCAAACCTTACTCATCCACATTCCAAACCATTCTGCAACAACTACTTGGAAGGCAAAAAACCATAAAATACACAAGTTAAAGAAATAATCCCAAAAAATCTTAGCATTATGAAAGCTTTGAGCATCTAAATTTCTAGCTTTAAACATATCATAAGCACCTTTTTTAGAGCTGTTAAGGCAATAAAAGTTTCAAAAAGAATAATTGCTATATAGCCTATATGATAAATCACGGGAGAAGTAATAGCCATATAAACTACAGCATTACCTAAATAAATCAGGCTTTATATCCATACTCATCACATGCGAAACAAATTGGAAATTAGAATTGTAATCTGTCACATTTCCAAAAACCACTATACCTGCTAACGATACAACGGTAAGCAAAATAATAATTTTTGAAAATCTAATCATGTTGCTTATGCAAAAACATTTTTGTTGCATTTATACTCTTTTAATAATATATTTTAGTAATATTAATTATATATAATATATTATTAATAAAAATTAAATTTTTAAATTCTTTTAAGTCTTAAAGAATTAAGCACTACAGTAATAGAACTAAAACACATTGCAAGTGCTGCTATATGAGGACTTAAAGAGATAAAAGGTATAAATCCTGCCGCGATAGGAATGCAAAGTACATTATAAATAAAAGCCCAAAAAAGATTTAGCTTAATAATACCGCGTGTTTTTTTAGCAAGTTTAAAACATTTAAAAATCGCTGATAAATCATCTTTTATCAAGATAAAATCTCCTGTTTTTTTAGCAAGTTCATTTGCCTTTGAAAAACTCATACTCACACTTGCAGCAGATAAAGCCGCCGCATCATTGATCCCATCTCCTACAAAAAGAGTTTTTTTAAATTTTTGAATGATTTGTAGTTTTTCTTCACTCTTAAGCTGAGTGTGAAATTCGTCTATTTGTAATTCTTTGGCTATTTTTTCTACATTTTTTACATGATCGCCGCTTAAAATAAAAGTTTTAAGATTTTGCTTTTTTAAATTTAACACAAGCTCTTTGGCTCCATCTTTTAAAGCATTGCTTAACAAAACACCGCCTAAACACTTTTTATTCTTAGCAAAATACACCCTAACATATTCTTTAAAAGTATCAAAAAAGATATCACTTTCTTTTGTGTCAATTTCATTTTCGTGCAAAAACTGTGCATTGCCTACGAGATAATTATCATTATCTTCTTTGTATTTTATACCAGAACCCACAATCACTCTTCCCTCACCCTTTAAATCAAAAAAATGATCTTTATGTAAAGCCTTAGCTATAGGATGAGAGCTTAAACTTTCAATTTGACATAATTTATCAAAATCATCTTTAGAAAGATTGTGTTTAAAAATACTCAAATTTTCCTTTGTTAATGTACCCGTTTTATCAAAAAAAGCATACTTAACTAAGGCTAATTTTTCTAAAGCAGCAGGATTTTTAATAAGAATGAAATTTTTTGCCGCATTTGCACTTGCCACAACCAAAGCTATAGGCGTTGCAAGACCTAAAGCACAAGGACAAGAGATCAAAAGCACAGCACAAGAGTGTAAAAAAGCTGTATTTAAATCTGCTTTTAGCACCCAAAAAACAAAAACTAAAAAAGCAAAAAATATTATACCCCCTACAAAGTATTTAGAAATTTGATCTGCTAAATTTGCCAAAGGACTTTTGATACTTCCTGCTTCAAAAACTAGATTTTTGATTTGTTCTAAAGTACTATCCATGGCCTTTTTGTTTGCTTTGATCCTTAAAGCACCATTTAAAACTACTGCTCCTGCTTGAACTTCATCGCCTTCTTTTTTTAAAACAGGCAAAAACTCCCCATTTAAAAAACTCATATCAAGCTCTGCACTCCCTAAAAGCACTACTCCATCTGCAACAATACTTTCTCCTTCTTTTACCAAAAGTACATCGCCACTTTTGACAAAAGAACTTGAAATTTCTTTGATACTTTCATCTTCAAGCAAAATTTTTGTCTTTTTTGTGTCTATATTTTCTAAAATTCTTTGATAATCTTGTGCCTTAAATTTAGCCTTACTTTCAAGATATTTTCCTAAAAGCACAAAGGAAATAATCATCATTGCACCACTAAAATACAAATCTTCTTCTTTGAAAATTTGCAAATACACCAAAAAAGAATACACAAAAGCACTCAAAGTCCCCAAAGCTACAAGGGTATTCATATCTAAATTTTTACTTTTAAGTCCTAAAAAAGCATGAGAAAAAAAGTCTCTCCCACAATAAAATATCCCAAAAAAACTCAAAGCCATTTGGATATTTTGAGAAAAAGAACTTTTAACAAACATTTCAAAATACATAATAATCACACTCAAAACTATACTTAAGAGCAAATTTTTTCTTAATTCTAAGTGTTTTTTTGCCTTGTATGCGTTCAAGCTTTGTTCATCTTCTAAAATTTCAAAGCCTAAATTTTGAATTTTTGCGATGATATCCTTGCGTTTTTCTTGATCTTTAAGTAAAAAAACCCCGCTAGAATTCACATAAGAAACACTAGCATCTTTAACACCATCAATTTTTTTACAAGCTCTTTCTATAGCGTTAGAACAATTAACGCAAGTCATTTTGCCTATTTTTATACGCAATTCTTCCATTATAAACGCTCTACGATCTCAAAACCTAAATCTTGAAATTCTTTTGTAAAATTTGATACTTGATTTTCTTCTAAATTTAAACTTAAAATTTTTTGCTCCAAATCCACTTCTATATTTCCAAATTCATCTTCAAGAGAATTTTTGATCAAATTTACACAATTCATGCAATTAACATTTTTTACTTTAAATTTCATTTTCACTCCTTATAGGTTGTATGGTAATGTGCCCGATTTCAAATTCATGCAATAACTTATGAGATAAATCCTGAGATAGTTTTTCAAATTCCTTTAGATTGCAAACTCTTACTTTTAAATGCATAGAGGCTACTAGCATTTTATTAGTGATTTGAGTAATATGCAAATCCACTACCTCATCCACACTAGGATTTAAAAGCAAAACTTGTCTTACTTTTTCTATATCCACAGGAGAACTTTCAAGCAAGACATTAGCGCTTTGTTTAAGCAAGATAATCGCCCATCTTAAAAGCAAGATTGATAATACAATAGCTAAAATCGTATCTATATAAACAATACCGCTAAAATACACCACGATCCCACCTATAATAACCGCTAAAGAACCTAATAAATCACTCATCATATGCAAAAAAGCAGACTTCATATTGACATTTTCTAAATTTGCACCCTTAAACATCATCAAAGCATTAATCCCATTTACCAAAAAGCCTAAAATAGCTACAATTATCATGGTTTTAGCGTCAATTTCTTTTGGATTAATAAATTTTTCTATAGCTTCATAAATGATAAATAAAGCCGATAAAATAATGGTTAGAGCATTGATAAAAGCCACTAAAACTTCAAGACGAAAATACCCAAAGGTCTTTTGATGATCTTGCCATTTTTCTACAGCTATAATGGCTAAAAAACTAAGAGCTAAGGCAAAAACATCAGAAAACATATGCAAAGTATCGCTTAAAAGTGCTAAAGAATTTGAAAGGATTGAATAAATAAATTGCACAAGCATCATAGAAAAAGTCATTAAAAGAGAAATTTTTAAAATCTTTTTATCCACACTCCTTGCATCAGCATGGGAATGATGATGTTCATGAGAATGTTCTTCGTGATTATGATGACAAGATTTGTTAGCTAAAGGCTCGTGTGATAAAAATTTATACATCTTATATCCTTTTTGCTTGACATTTTAAGATATTAAGCTAAAAAGGATATAAATATTTGTTATTTTTATAAAAATTAAAAGTCAAAAAGCTCGCCTAGCCAACTTTCTTTCTTTTTCTTTTTATAGTAATCATTGTGCTGATGATAAGCTGAGTCATTATATCTTGACTCTTGTCTTGGAGCTTGGTTAAAATTTGCTGTATTAGGGACACTGCGTTCTATGATTTTGTCAAGTTCTCCACGATCAAGCCAAACGCCACGACACTTTGGACAATAATCAATCTCAACTCCACTCCTATCACTCATAACCAAATCTACATTACAAACTGGACATAACATACAATACCTTTTTTTTAAATTTTTGATTTAAAATTATAAAAAGAAATATTAAACAAATTTACAACAAGTTTTAATGTTTTTTTGCATGTCTAGTCATCATAAAACTTTGTTCAAAAAATATAAGCAAGGTAACACTCACTCCTATAGCTAGAGCCAAAGTCACAGAAACAGTTGTAAAAAAATAATCAAAAAATTGAACCAAAAATTCAGACTTAGCCTTCAAATCATCACTGCGTATAAAAGAAATAAGATACAAAATCGCTTTATAAGCATAAATTCCAGGTATCATAGGAATAAGAGCAGGGAAAGCGATAATTTCAGCAGGAGTTTTGATGATTTTTGCTAAAACAATTCCTAAACATCCTATGCAAAATGAAGCAACAAAAGTTGCAATTGCTAAAGTTTGAAAATGAAAATATTCCACCAAGGTAAAACGAAGCCCATGTGCAATTGCCGCTAAAAGAGCAGATAAAATAAGGGTTTTTAAAGGTGGATTACAAGCATAAGCAAACCCAAATCCCGCCACAGCAGCAAAAAACATATCTCTTAAAATAAATTCAATCATCTTAAAATCCCAAAATCCGAAATACTAAGCGTCATGTAAATTCCAAGTGCTATACAACAAATCAAAATAGCCACGCTGATAATACGGCTAAGCCCCATTAAAATATGATCTTTTAATATATCAATCACAGAATTTATAAAAAATACTCCTGGTATAAGATACAAGATACTAGAACCCAAAGCCACATCAGAAGTATTGGTATATCCCATATCCAGTCCAAAAAATACAAACCACGATGAGATAAAAGAACAAAGGATGTATTGAATTCTTAAATCAATCTTTGCTTTAGTTAAAATATATCTTAACAACAATCCCACAAAAGTTGCAAAAAATACTAAATTTCCAGCACCAAAATCACCACCAAAAAGCCTACAAAAAGCTGAATTTGCCATAGAAACAAATAAAAGATTAAGCAAATAAGAATGCTTTTTTTGTTGAGAAATTTGCTCAAAAACGACTTTTGCTTTTTCAAGATCGTATTTGTGATCATATATAGCCCAGCTTAAAGCACTTAAATCAAAAATAAGCTTAAAATTAACATGGGCATGATGATTGGGTATAACATAAGTTCTTTGAATGGAGTTATCATCCATATCTACAACATTTAAAGTAATATGATGAAAAAAGAAATTGATATTTATCTCATAGCCATAAACCTCAGCTATTCTTCCTACGCATTTTGCCACCCTAGCTGTATAAGTTCCAGCACCTAGCAAAGTTTTAGTATATACGATTAAAAAATTAGTTAATCTTTGTATATCAGGTTTTTCCATATTTTAATAATCTTTGATTGAATTTGTTATAATTATAGCAAATTTTAAAATAAATAAGGAGAAAAAATGGCAAAAATCGGTATAGTTGGTTTAGGTTATGTAGGAGCTGCTAGTGCTTATAGCATAGTTACTCAAGGAATTTGTTCAGAACTTTACTTATATGATATAAAACAAGATTTAGCTCTAGCTCATGCAAGAGATTTGGAAGATATGTCAGCCATTCATTTTTCTTATACAAAAATTTTTCATGTGCCAAATTTAGAAAATTTAGCTTCTTGCGATATTATCATTTTAGCTTTTAGAAAAGAAAGCTTAAAAGAACTACCTAGTCGCTTAGTAGAACTTCAAAACAATATCCTCGAACTTAAAGACATTGTCTTAACCTTAAAAAATGCTAATTTTAAAGGCAAATACATTGTCGCAACAAATCCAAATGACACCATAACTTACTACACTCAAGTATTAAGCCAATTACCTAAAAATCATGTTTTTGGTAGTGGAACAAATTTAGATAGTTCAAGACTTAAGAAATTTTTAGCCAAAGATTTAAACATAAATTCAAAAGATATTTTTGCTTGTATGATTGGTGAACATGGAGATTCTCAGTTTGCAGCACTTTCTAATGCAAGCGTTTTAGGACAAAATTTATTAGATTTTTATAAGCAAAAATTAGGCAAAGATTTAGACATACAAGAACTCGAAAAAGCCGTGATTAGCGAGGGATATTTCATCTATGAACGCAAAGGAAGAACAGAATTTGGCATAGGAACTTCTTGTGTAAATTTGGCCAAAGCCATCCTAGAAGATAGAAAAAGTTTACATCCTGTAAGTGTGGTTTTTGATGATATAGCTTTTTCAATGCCCGCTATCATAGGAAAAGATGGTATAGAAAAGGTTTTTGAATTAAAATTCAATGAAAAAGAAAAAATAAAATTAGAAAATTCAAAACAACAAATCAAAAACGCCATACAAAGCGTAAAAGATAAAATTTAAGCCTTTTTAAAAGGCTTTTTGATTTTGATATAAATTAAACTTGCTAAAATCACAAAAACAATTATAATGATTAAAATTTGAGTTAAATAAGTTTTAATCAACTCTTCATTTTGTCCTATATAATAACCCAAAAATACAAGTATAGCCACCCAAATAGCACTACCAAGTGCAGTAAAAAGTATAAAATTTACAAGTTTCATTTTTACCAAACCTGCAGGCATAGAGATGTACTGACGAATCCCTGGTAAAAGACGACAAGTAAAGGTTGAAAATTCCCCGTGTTTGTTGAAAAATTCTTCAAATTTAGCAAATTTGGCTTCGTTTATACCAAAATACTTACCCCATTTTAATACAAAATTTTTACCCCAAAAAAAGCAAATATAATAATTAATCAAAGCCCCTAAAACAGAACCTAAAGTCCCACTAAGTATACAAAGAGTGATATCAAGTTCGCCTTTATGTGCCAAATATCCAGCAGGTATCATAACAACTTCACTTGGAAAAGGTATAAAACAACTCTCTAAGGTCATTAAGATAATAATACCCAAATACCCCCAAGCACTAGCCGTCTCAACAATAAAAGAAATGATTTCTTGCATGTTAGCCTTATTTGAAGAAAATTTTAAAAAATTGTAGCTTAAAAAATTAAACAGTAAAAAGCGGTTTTACACCGCTTTTTTTATTTACCTGCAACTGAAACTTGATTTGGATTGTCCGCTGCACGAGCGATCATACACTCTTTTAAAACAGCAGCATCAGCTGGATCGCTAACTTTTTTATTAATCCAGCGTTCAACTTGTTTCATTGTTTTTGACTCTGGCTCTGGAGCTTCGTATTTTGCCATCAAACTTGCACAATCAGCCAAAGCAATGATAGGTAATAAACTTGCAAAAAGTATTTTTCTCATCTTTTGCTCCTTAGAATTTTACATTATACATTAACATGATATTATCAGCTCTTGCTTTATCTTTTTTCGCTCCACCAAATGGTAAGCCACGATTACCCCAAATATTTTGGATATTAGTATAGCTTAAGCGTAAGAATTGATATCTATCAAGTTGATAAATCACATAAAAATCATGTGCTGTTCCTCTTGTCATTCTTATATTAAGTGGATCGTTGATACTTGGACGGCTCATAGTATACCAGTATCTACTTCCCCAGAAAAACTCATACCCTACTTTTAAAGCTTTGGTAAAATCATAGCGTCCGCCTACATGTACAGCATAGCCGTCTTCTTCATTAAACTTGCCATTATAACCTTGCATCTGAAGAATTGTGCTTAATGGCGAACTTAATTGATTGTTGTTCCCGTGAGAATAACCTAAAGATAGAAAATAATTAAAATTTGTTCCAAAAGCTTTATAATTTTCAAAATGAAGATTTGCTATAGTTAAATCTCCTAAATTTACCACACCATCATCATCAAGAATAGTAGTAGCACCGCTACCAGTACCACCAGGTAAAGCAATTGGACCATTGTTAAGTGGCAAAGCAAAATCGCTTAAATATGCAATATTAAATAATATTAAATTATCTCCCATACCTTCTATAGGAAGCTCTCCTTCTACTGCAGCATAGTAAAGATTTGCATCAGCATCTTTTTGATCGCTCATCCAGTCTCTTACCTTGCCTTCTTCATCCCATTGATAGGTTTTACCATAAGCTGCACGGATAGCTACCTTATGATCTTGCAAACTTTCAGGCTTATAAGTGATCACTGCTGCATCACCTAGAGCATTAATCGCTAAGGCTGGATAAGTTGATTGTCTTAAAGCATTGTTTCTAAGATTACTTCCCGGACCATCGGTTCCTGGCTGTCTTCCTATGGTTGCAATCCACTCAGGTGTGATATAGTAGTCAAGATAAGCTCTATCTACATAAAGTACAGGCCCACTTGATCTTGTGTTTCTTCCTGCATCTAAGTCAAGTGGACTTCCACTCCAACCCATTTGAGACCAGTTTTTAGCCATAGATAAACGACCATAGAATTTGGTTTTATCATTAATATCAGCATTCATATTTAAATGAAGCTCATTCATCCATTTGTTATTAGCACTATAATCTTGTCCGCTAACTTTATAGTTTGTATTTGAAACTGCTGTTGAAAACTCAAGTCCAAATTTAACCTTGCTCAAAGCAGCTTGGAATTCTGTTTCATCGGCTCTATCATTAAGATCAGCAAGTTCAGCTTTTACAGCTTCATTTTGCTTAGCTTGAGCTTCCCTTTCTTTTCTGATTTGTGCAAGTTCAGCTTGAATTTGTGCAAGCTGTTTTTGAAGCTTGGTTATCTCATCATCTGTATTTTTAGCAAAAAGTGAAGATGAAAGAAGACAAGCACTTAAAATAAGTGAAAACTTAGTTTTCATAATCATAACTCCTTGTAATTTTGTTACATTTAGCAAATTAAGATTGTGATTATAGAAAAAAAAGTTTAAAAAAAATTATACATTAATCATTTTTAGCTAGTCAAACTTATGACTAGCTTTGTAAATATTGTAGTTTTAAAAAAGTTTTAAAATTTTAAATTTTTAAATTTTATCGCAAATTTTTATGTCTAAAATTTTATCTCCTTGGCGTATAGAGTCTAAAACTTCTAAACTTTCTTCATCTTTTGGATCAATTTGCCCAAAAACAGTATGAACCCCATCTAAATGAGCTTGAGGGCTGTGACAAATAAAAAATTGAGAACCACCCGTATCGCGTCCTGCGTGTGCCATAGATAAGGTTCCACGCTCATGTTTATGCTCTTGATCATCACATTCGCAAATGATTTCATATCCAGGCCCACCTACACCATTGCCGTGTGGACAACCTCCTTGTATGACAAAATTTGGGATCACACGATGAAAATTTAAATCTTTATAAAATCCCTCATTAGCCAAAGTAGCAAAATTACAAACCGTTTGCGGAGCCTCATCGCCAAAAAGTTTTAATTTCATTGTGCCTTTTTCAGTTTCTATAAGAGCAAATTTGTATTCATTTACTTTGCTTGTGTCGATTGTTTTTATCATTATTTCTCCTTAATCTATATTTGTATAAACAGCTTGAACATCATCATCATCTTCTAACTTATCTAAAAGTTTTTCTATATCGCTAAGCTGTTCTTCGCTAAAGCTTACAGGATTGTTTGGTATATACTCAAGTCCTGCTTTTTTAAGAACTAAACCCTTAGTCTCTATAGCAGAACTTAGCTCACCAAAGGCAGTATAATCACCGCTAATTACTAACTCTTCTTCATTTTGTTCTAATTCTTCAAGCCCTGCATCGATCAAATCAAGTTCTAATTCTTCTAAATCTCCTGCAAATTTTTCAAGATGAAAAACCGCTTTTCTAGTAAACATAAAGCCTAAAGATCCATTTTGTAAAACTTCTCCACCATTTTTGCTAAAAATGGCTTTAACATTAGCCACGGTGCGCGTAGGGTTATCGCTCATACATTCAACTATAACCAAAGCTCCATGTGCAGCTTTTCCTTCATAATGAATGTTTTTAATATCTGCGCTATCTTTTCCACTCGCACGCTTAATAGCCGCATCTATATTATCTTTTGGCATATTATTTGCTTTTGCTGTGGCTATAGCACTTCTTAATTTTGGATTCATATCAGGATCAGTGCCACCTTCTTTAGCAGCTACTTGTATGGCTTTAGCAAGCTTAGGAAAAAGCTTACTCATTTTATCCCATCTAGCCTCTTTAGAAGCTCTTCGGTATTCAAACGCTCGTCCCATAAATTCTCACTTTCTTTAAAGATTTTTAAACTTAAAAGTATAAACTAAAAAGGCTAATTAAAGCTTTAAATGGTATGATTTTACCATTTATTTTTGGGGAGAAGCTTTTTGAATATCGCAAAAAAAGAACTTTTTGTTGCTTGGTTTTTCTTGATTGCTGCTATTGTATTTGAAGTTTTAGGCACTAGTTTTTTAAAAATGGAAAATCAAGTTTTAGGCTATATATTTATGGCTTTATTTATAGCTTTTTCTTATTTTTTTATGGGCAAGGCGATTAAAAAAATTCAAGTAGGTATAGCCTATGCTGTATGGGAACTTTTAGGGATTATTCTTATACTTTTAGTTTCTTTTATAGTTTTTAAAGAGAGTTTAACCTTAACTCAAATTCTAGGCATTGTTCTTTCTATCGTTGGAATTATCATGATTAATATAGGCGAGGTTAAAGAATAATGTATATTTTTATTATTGTTCTATCGGCATTGTTAGATATCGTAGCAAATTTATTGCTAAAAAAATCAGATGGTTTTAAGAATAAAATTTGGGGCTTAGCTGCGATTGTCAATGCTATACTTGCTTTTTTTCTACTTTCTTTTTCTTTAAAATATGTTCCTTTAAGCATAGCTTACTCAACTTGGGGTGCTATAGGCATCATAGGAACTTGTCTTGGTGGATGGATTTTATATAAAGAAAAATTAAACAAAATAGGAATTTTAGGTATCATTATCGTGATAATAGCAGTATTTTTACTAAACTATTAAAACAGCAAAATGCGGTTTTAATGTTCCATTTTGTTTTTTGCTTCAATACCCATTAAAGAAAATGCGGTTTTAATACTAAGAGCAACCAAAGAAAATAATTTAAGCAAATCATTTTCATTTGCAGAGCCTACAACTTTATTTTCATTGTAGAATTTATGAAAATTTGCAGCTAAATTTTTAAGATAATCAGGAATTTTTTGCAAAGCTCTAGCCTCAAAAGCATCGTTTAAAACAGCCTTTAAATTCAAAGCTTCAAAAAGCAAATTTACGCCATCTTGATTTAAACTTTGTAAATCAGCTTTCATTACATCATCGATTTTTTTACCAGCTTTAGCAAATACTTGATGAATTCTAGCGTGTGCATAGTTGATATAATACACAGGATTAGAACTATCTTCTTTTTGCAAATCACTAATATCAAATTCCAAATGCGTATCGCATTTTTTGCTCAAAAAGATATAACGCAAAGCATCACTTCCTATCTCATTAACCACATCGCTCATCAAGATAAAATTTCCTGCTCTTTTACTCATTTTATAAGGTTCTCCATCTTTAAGTAGGGAAACCATTTGTGCTAAAATAATCTCAAGATTATTAGAGTCAAATCCCAAAAATTCCATCGCAGCTTTCATTCTAGGGATATAACCATGATGATCTGCTCCCCAAATATTAATACACTTTCCATAACCACGACTCATTTTATCTTTATGATAAACAATATCTGCTGCCAAATAAGTCCCGCGTCCATCTTCACGGATAATTACCCTATCTTTTTCATCGCCTTTTTGCGAAGAAGCAAGCCAAATTTTACCTTCTTGCTCGTAAATTCCTTTATGCTCTTTTAAAGATTCTAAAGTTGCATTTAAAGCATCATAATACAATCTTTCGCTTACATAGCTGTCAATTTTAATCTTTGCTTGTTCTAAATTTTGTTTAATCAAAACAAGCATTTTATCTTTTGCCCAATCAGCCAAACTAGGGATATTTTCTTCGCTAAAAAATTCTTTACCAAATTTTTCAAAAGCTTCTTTTGCTAAATCCGCTATATACTCGCCTTTATAATATTGCTCTGGGTATTCAACATTTTCATGAAGTATACTTTCTTTCACACTTAGTAAAATAGAAAGCCCTAGTAAATAAATTTGATTACCCGCATCATTGACATAGTATTCTGTATTAAATTTATAGCCCAAATGTCTTGCAAGTCTTGTTAAGGTGTCTCCAAAAACAGCGCCTCTTGCATGTCCTATGTGTAAAGGCCCAGTAGGATTTGCACTCACATATTCAAGCAAAAAACTTTCTTGTTTTTTTTCTCCTTTAGTAAAATCATTTGGATTTGTTAAAGCCTGATTTGCAAGTTCATTTAAAAAAGTTTTGGAAATTCTAAAATTTAAATACCCATTTACAGCTTCAACTGATTCAAAACAATCATGATTTTGAAATTTGCTCGCTAAGTCGCTAGCGATCAACATAGGGGATTTTTTTAATTCCTTAGCCAGTGAAAAAGCCAAAGGGGTAGCAAAATGTGCTAAATTTTTATCCTTTGGATTTTCAAGTGCAAAATCACACTCTAAAATCTTTTTAATTTCATTAAAAATAATACTTTTCAAAAGACTAAACCTTAAGCTTTTTTTGTTTCGTCTATACTTGCATCAGCATTTGTATTATTAGTTGTGTTTTTATTTTCTTCTATTTTTTGAGTATTTTTTGCTACTTCATCATCATTATTCATTTCATCTTTAAAAGTTTTAATACCTTTACCTAAACCCTTTGCAAGTTCTGGAATTTTTTTTGCTCCAAAAAGCAATACAACAATCAATAAAATAATCAACCAATGACTTGGACTTGACCAACCACCCATTTTATTCTCCTTCATTCCAAATATTTTGAATTTGCCCTAGATTCTGCCCTTTGGTTCTAAATTTATGGGCGATTAAAATCGCTCGCAATGCTTCATAACTTTGCTTTAACTCATCGTTAATGATAAGATAATCATACTCGCTAAGCTCTTTCATTTCATCACTAGCGTTTTGTAATCTTTTTTCTAGTTGTATTATTGTATCAGTATTTCGCTTAATAAGTCTTTTTTTTAACTCATCTTTATTTTTTGTAGTAATAAAAACAGAAACAATCTTATCAGCCATTTTTTTTCTGGCTATTTTAAATCCTTGCACATCAATATCAAAAACAACTATTTTTCCATTATCTAAAGCATTTTGAGTGTGCTTTAAAGAAGTACCATAAAAATTTTCATGCACTCTAGCCCATTCTAAAAAATGATCACTATCTATACCTTTTTGAAATTCTTCATGGGATATAAAATGATAATGTATTCCATTTTTTTCACCCTCTCTTGGTTTGCGAGTTGTTGAAGAAATAGAAAAATAAAGCTCATCTTCAAATTCATCAAAAAGTTTTTTTAAAAGAGTTGATTTTCCAGCACCACTAGGACCTGAAATCAACAAAACAAAACCTTGCAATTTCAATCCTCTTTAAAACTAATGTTTATATTTATATTCATATTCATACCCTTAAGAGCAGCTTTTAAGGTATCATCTTTAATACTTGAAGTGATCGCTCCTGCTATGCTTTGGCTAAGCTCATTAACTATCTCTTCGCTATTATCATCTTTAGTTACATCACTTACTATAGGCTCTTCATTTTTTTCTAAGATTTCCTCTCCAAGAGCTTCTTGTATATCACTTTCTTTCAATGTATCAAAATCACTTATATTTAAATTTGGCACAACCACTTCCTCTTCATTTGTTCCTAATTCTTTATCGTCTAAAATTGGTTCATCTTTAAAATCTTCTAAGACCTTGCTACTATTGTCACTATCAATACCATAATCAAGCTCATCAAGTTGAGCTAGTTCTTCTTTGATTTGATCTTGAGTACTCAAATTTGAAGCAAAATCATCTATTTCATCTTGAACATCTTCTTCCACAACAGGAGCAAACTCCTCTAAATTTTCCTCTGATTCTTCATTATATTTTGCTTGACCTAAAAATTCAGCATCCTCAGGAAGATCATCAAAATCCATTTCTTTTTCTTGCTCTTCAACCTCAGGAAGATCATCAAAATCGCTTATATTAGCTTGTAATTCTTTATTATCTTCTAAATCTTCATCATTTTTATCATCTAGCTCATCTAAACTAGGCTCAGTATCCAAAGCTGTATGTTCTTGGCTT